>JAFOXT010000222.1 GCA_017425745.1 Clostridia bacterium
ACCCTCGCTGTTTATTGTGGGGTTGTTGATATACGGCTCATCAAGAAGCTCACCGTCAACAAAAACATCACCTGTAGCAAAGTTAATATCCACAGTCTGATTCTCTGTTGCAATAATGCGCTTGACAACCGGCTTTCCAAAATCGTTGGGCTGAACGGAAATAACAACCTGCCCTCTTTCGGGTTTACCGCTGAAAGCAGTAAGCACAACTCTGTCGCCGTCCTCTAAGGTCGGCAGCATTGATGTTCCTTCTATGCCTGATACTCTGAAGCCAAAGGTAAATATAAGCATTACCGCTACCATACCTACGGCAAACATAGAAAAGTTTTCATAGAGAGAAATTAAAATTCTTTCAGCTGTCTTACGTTCGCCTTTATCTTTTTTAGTTATATCTTCAGTCATGCAAATCACCTCAGACTTTATCTTAAGTGACTTACCATAAATTGACTTAAAACATTTTCAGTTGAAAAGATAAAAAGGAAGGGATAATCCCTTCCTTCCATCTGCGAGACTTATCAGCCAATCTTTTCCTTAACCTTAGCTGACTTACCAACTCTGTCACGAAGGTAGTAAAGCTTGCTTCTGCGAACCTTACCGTTTCTGATAACTTCAACCTTAGCAACGTTGGGTGAGTGTACGGGGAATACTCTTTCAACACCTACGCCGTATGATACACGACGAACTGTGAATGTTGATGATACACCGCTGCCCTTAACTGCAATGATTGTACCTTCGAATACCTGAATTCTTTCTCTTTCGCCTTCGCGAATCTTAACGTGTACACGAACTGTGCTACCAACGTTGATTTCAGGTACTTCTGCCTTGAGGCTTGAGTCTGAGATGAGTTTGAGTGCGTCCATTGATTTTTATCCTCCTAAATTCTGCCACGTTCGTGCTCCTTTGAGCAGAGGACCGCTTGCTATTATACAGACTGAATTCAGCCGGCATTGACGCTGCCGCATAACACGGCTCACACAAATGCTTCAGTATTTTAACACAAGAAGCAGGAAAAATCAAGTGTTTGCAGGATTTTTTTTGATAAATAAACCGCATTTTTCTGTCTTTTTGTAAACATTTCGTGAATATATCCCCTGTTTCTTAATTTTGATGCAGAAAAACTGCATCAAAAGGCGTTTTCCGGCCTATATATGGAGGGGTTTTTAAAATGAAGCGTGCCTTACGGCACATGAAAAATGAAGCAGACTTCGTCTATGAAGCACACCTTCGGTGCATGATTTTTTTACGGCACGCTTTGCTTCATATTGAACGCAAGTTCAATGCTTCATATTTGCTTTTGCAAATGCTTCATGCGAGCGTAAGCGAGTGCTTCATTTAATAACTCTCTCTTATTACAAAACCAAAGGAGAATCAAAAAATGGCAGAAAAATCAACATTCATAATGCTGGACAGAAATATTACAAAATGGCGGTGGTACAAAGACGGAAATACGGTAAGAGTGTTCCTTCATCTGCTCATTAATGCAAACATACAACCTTGCGGATTTGAAAACATAACCGTTGAACGGGGTCAGGTTGTGTCATCCTATGAAAAAATAGGGGGCACCCTGAAACTGACCCCTAAGCAGGTAAGAACTGCAATAAGTCACTTAAAATCGACAGGCACAGTGGCAACCAGAATATACCCAAAATTCCAAGTGTTTACAATAGTTAACTACGATTACTATCAGAGCTTCAGGGCACCCAATGAGTCACTCAAAGGGCAGTCAGAGGGCACCCAAAAGGCAACCAAAGGGCAACAATATAATAATATAAATAATGTAAATAATGATAATAATAAATATATCCCCTCTTCTGAAGAAAATTTTGCTTTTGACTTTCTTAAGGAGGATAAAATATGAGTGAAATTACAGTTTACGATATTGAAAGAAAAGCAAAGGAGCTTTACGGAAATAAAAAGCCTTACATAACTCTTGAAGAATGGACAAAAAAACAGGTTGAGCTTTTCAACAGCACTGAGGGTAAGCTTCACCTTAAGGACGGTTATAGCTGTCCCTACTGTAAAAACAAGGGTGTTATTTCAAAAATCGGTGCTGACGGTGCTGAGGTGCATTACTACTGCAGATGTATGAAAATAAGAAAAAGCCTTTACGAAGCCCAAAACAGCGGACTTAAGGCGGTACTCTCCTCTTTTACATTCAAGAATTTCATTACTGATGCGCCCTGGCAGAAGAACATTAAGGATACGGCTGTTGCCTTTTGCAAGGATGAAAATGCAAAATGGTTTTTTATAGGCGGTCAGCCCGGCTCAGGAAAAACACACATCTGCACTGCAATTTCCGCCTTTTATCTTAAGCAGGGCTTTCAGGTAAAATATATGAACTGGTGTGAGGACTCAAAAAGGCTCAAGGGTGTTATCAATGATTTTCTTCTTTATGAAAAGGAGTTTTCACTTTTCAAAAAAGCTCAGGTGCTTTACATTGACGATTTTCTTAAAACCAAGGGCGGAGAAGAACCCACAAAAGGCGACATCAACCTTGCCTTTGAGCTTATTAACCACCGACTGATGAACAGCGGTTACATTACAATTATTTCAAGCGAGAAGAGCCTCAGGGAGCTTGGTGCCTTTGATGAGGGAACAATGAGCAGAATTTATCAGTGCACAGGTCAGTACAAAATCACCATCGGTGCCGACAAGAGGAAGAATTTCAGAATTGTGCATTAAGAAAAAAAAGAGACACAGCAAGCCATGTCTCTGATATAACTTGTTTTGTTGTGGTGGTTTTAGCCCCTTCCGTCTTCGTCTGCGACGAATCCACCTTCCCCTGAAGGGGACGGCTGAGGTTCTGCGAATCATTTTCAGATTTCGTCAGCAATTTTGCATTTTGCATTTTGCATTGAATGTTGTTTAGGGTGGTCAGACGGACCGTCGGGGACGCCGGTCCCTACGCTACTGTCTTTTACCGTTTTCGTCAGTATACAATCGGAGCGAAGCGACCCACAACTCCACACTCCACTCTTCACACTCCACACTTTAAATGCTTCGTCAGCAATTTTGCATTTTGCATTTTGCATTCTGCATTCAACAAAACTTCTCCCCATTCTCCAACATTAACTGCTTTCTTACAAGAGTATATGAAGCACCCTCATTGTTCTTAACAATCTCATCAGCAAGAAGTGAGGGGTTGATGTTTGTTGTTGAGCCTGCGGGAAGAGTTACTGAAAGCTTCACTCTTTCGCCCATAACGCCCACACTGTACTCCTTTATGTGCTCCATAAGGTCAATGTCCTTCAGAACCTTATGTCTTCCCTTTTTGCCCAATTTCTGAACAATAAGGCTATCCTGTGAAAGCATATCCTTTATCACTGCGGCAAGTGCTTCAGCTTTTTTGTCAGCATCAAAAAGAATATCAAATTCACCAAGAGCAATCACCTTGGGGTCGTGGACAGGGTCGGTAACAGCGGTAAGCTCAATTCCCGGAGGCATAGCACCCTTGAGAAGGTCGAATATACCCTCGTTTGTGATGTCGCCCTCAATACGCACATCCATACTCTCACAAAGGCTTTCCATACCAAGTGAAAGAGGAAGAGCAAAGGTCATATACGGGTGAGGGTTAAAGCCCTCGGTGTACCATAAGGGAAGCTTTGCACGTCTTACGGTGCGTGTCATAGCTCTCATTAAATCAAGATGTGACACATATCGGCTCATACCCATTTTCTTAAACCATATTCTTACACATCGCATGACACTCACCTCCGTTAATCATATTACTGCCGCAGCCTGCACACTTGATTCTGCAGTGCGGTGTTGTTTCGTTTTCATAAGCCTTTTTGCTTTCTATAATAAGAAATTCCTTTCTGATGCCGTAATCAAGGTGATCCCAGGGAAGAATTTCAGTGTATTCACGCTTTCTTGAGTTATAGAAAAGAGGGTCAACGCCACACTTCTGGAAGCTTTCGAGCCACACGTCAAAGAGGAAGTTATCGTCCCATGAGTCAAACTTACAGCCGTTTCTCCATGCAGTTTCAATAACGTCACAAAGCTTTCTGTCGCCTCGTGCCATAACACCCTCAAGGAAGCTGATGTTTACCTTGTGGTAGCTTACGCTGATTTTCTTTGTCTTAACTGATGAAAGCAGATGATTCTGCTTGGCTATAAGCTCATCAATTGTGTCCTGAGGCTCCCACTGGAAGGGAGTAAAGGGCTTCGGTACGAATGAAGCAACGCTTATGCTTACCTGAACACCCTTGCCCTTGGGCTTGTCCGGATTAAGATAAAACTCGTTTACTACCTTCTGAGCGAGCTCGGCAATACCTGCAACATCATCATAAGTCTCTGTGGGAAGACCCAGCATAAAGTAAAGCTTAACCGATGTCCAGCCACCCTTGAAAGCCTTAAGGGCAGTTGAAAGCATTTCTTCCTCGGTTACATTCTTGTTAATCGCGTCACGCAGTCTCTGTGTGCCTGCCTCAGGTGCAAAGGTAAGACCGCTTTTACGCACCTTGCTCAGGTATTCACGAAGCTTTTCT
>JAFOXT010000223.1 GCA_017425745.1 Clostridia bacterium
GAAAATCATTAGCAAAATCCTGAATTTCCCACTGGGCTCTTGTGCATGATCTAAGACGGAAGAAAAGAAGCATTTCTCTTGCGTTCATTGTTGTTACAATATCAAGAGTATTACCGCTGAGCACACAGTAAATAAGCACGCTGTCGCTGTATCCTTCGCCCTTAAGATAAGTGTAGAGCTTTTTCATGTCACTGAAGGCTTCACAGTAGATTTCAAGAAGCTTTGAATCAGCCTTTACGGTTTCGGGAATGATGTAATTTTCTCTGCTCGTTTCAATAAGATTAGGTATGCAGATGTTCTGCATTCTGTGTCTTGCAAAGTGAGTGAGGCAGGAGAGTGAAACTCCGTTGAAGCGAACTGTACAGTTATACGCTTCAAGAGCTCTGGGCCTTGAGGAAGACACAACTGCTGAAAGCACTTCCTTAAGCTTTCCGTCGGCACTGAGAGCTTTCTCAGCTTCAAGGGTGCTGATGTTATATTTTTCAATAATTGCTGTCTTTGCAATGTTCATTTCACCGTCGAGAGAATATGAAAGAATTTCACAAAGCCCAGCACTTTCATTTTTGTCTTTTTCTGCAGAATCAATAGTGAAATCATAGCCGTCGCTATACTTTTCTGCGCGTGCTTCAAAGTCTGTAAAAAGACCGGGAGCAATTTTACGGCAGTCCTCTAAAAGTGAAAGACCGAGATCATAAATCTCCTTGATTTTTTTGCCTCTGCCGTAAAGCATTGCAGTAATCACGCGTACAAGCTCTCTGCCGTTAAGTGAACAGTAGAAATTACTGTAGAAGCAGTAGGGCAGAACAAAACGGGCATCCTCCTTGGGAACACCGCTTTCGGTAAGACTTGCATAAGCAGCAAAAAGCTTGTCCATTGTTTTAACATATTCAGTCTTGTGAGCTTCAGATGAAAATTCAGGAACAAGATAGCCTGATGAACTGAAATCAACATAACGGCGTGACTTTACGGTAAATGAAGCAAGTCTGAATTCAATCATAAACTGCTCAACAACAACGGACACGTTTTCAAAAGCAAGGTTGAAGAAAATATGCTCAACCGTTGAAGTGTGACCTGATTTTGTAACCTTGTTGATGAGGTTTGCGTTTTTCTCTTTATCGTGTGAACGTTCAAAAATTTCGAGCGCGGTTCCGTTTTGTGTAGAAATTCTTCCTGAGGCAGCACACACCTCTTCATCGCAGTTTGTAACACCAATTACAAAAACTCCGTTTTTAAGCATTTCTTCACTTCCTTTCGAATTTAATTCAATCTTTATAATTTTACATTCCAAAGGCGGTTTTGTCAACAATCTAATTGTAAATTTACGGTGCTCAGTGGGTCTTTTTAAGACTAAAACTATAAATACCCTAAAAATTAAGAAAAACTTTAGATTTTTTACGGATTTTTTTGCCGAAAATCATTGATAATTATATATATATTTGCTATAATTTCAAAGAATGTAAAATAATATTCAGGAGCTGATGAAAATGATTAAAGTCAAAAGCGAAATGATTACAGAAAAAAGAGAGAATATGAGAGGCGGCGACGGTGTTGTTGCTATTACAAACATTCTCGAAAAAGGTGAGTATAAGGGTGCCGCAAGACTTCTCGGCACAATTACTCTTGAGCCCGGCTCATCAATCGGCGCTCATGTTCACGAAAACGAAGAAGAGGTGTTCTATATCATCAAGGGCACTGCTACCTATAACGACAACGGCGAAACAAAAATTCTGAATGAAGGTGACAGCTGTATCTGTCTTGGCGGCGAAACTCATTCAATTGCTAACCGTGAAGCAGAAGGAGATCTTGTTCTCTTTGCTGCAATTCTCACATACTAAGGTGAATTTATGGGAAAGATAATTGTTATTGAAGGTCTTGATGCAAGCGGTAAGGATACTCAGTCAAGACTTTTGCAGGAAAGGCTCAATAGAGAGGGCTACGAAACCTATAAGCTTGACTTGCCTTACTACAACGACCCTTCAAGTACACTTGTGAAGATGTATCTCGGTGGTGAATTAGGGGACAAGCCTTCAGATGTCAATGCGTATGCTGCGTCAACCTTTTATGCCGTTGACCGATATGCAAGCTTTAAAAAGCATTGGCAGCAGGAATATGAAAGTGACAAAATTATTGTTGCTAACCGATACACAACCTCAAACGCCTCACATCAGATGACAAAGCTCAGTGAGGATGAATGGGACAGTTACCTTCAGTGGCTTTTTGAGTTCGAGTATAAAAAAATGGGTATCCCTGAGCCTGACTGTGTAATCTTCCTTGATATGCCTGTTGAAATTTCGCAGAAGCTTCTTATGAAGCGATATGAAGGTGACAGTGCGAAAAAGGATGTGCACGAAAGAGATGTAGAGTACCTTAAGGCTTGTCACAAGGCTGCAGCTTATGCAAGCAGAAAGCTTAACTGGAATGTTATTCTCTGCGGTGAAAACGGTGAGCCCTTCAGCTTCGAGTACATATCCCAAAAGGTTTATGACTCTGTAAAAAAGGAGATTCTCTGAAATGCAACAGTTTCACATGGTGACACTCGAAGATAAGGACTGGATTAACGGAATTTTTAAAAAGCAGAAAAGACTTCCCTGTGAATACAGCTTCGGTAACATTTTTACCTACACTGCAAAGTTCCCGATTTATGTTACAAATATTGACGGCTGTTTCCTGAGTAAATGCGTCATTGACGGAAAGAGCATATACTGCTTCCCGAGAGGTGACGGTGACACTAAAAAAGCGATTGATTTTGCAATTGAGGATGCAGAGAAAGACGGCCAGAAATGCAGATTTTTTGCAATGGCCGAAAAGGATAAGGAGTTTCTGCTTTCCGAGTATCCCGACAGATTTGAAATTTTTGAAGACCGTGATGGTATGGACTACGTCTATAACTCAGAGGATCTGATAAATCTTAAAGGCAAGAAATATCAGCCCAAGAGAAACCATATCTCATTTTTTGAAAAGACTTATCATTGGGAATACGAGAGTATGAACGGTGAAAATGTTCACGAATGTGTTGAAATGAGCGAAAACTGGCTTTACCAGAGTGCTCATACAGATAAATCTGACCTTGAGGATGAGCTTGAAATCATCAGAAAGGTTGCAGATAATTTTGACGCTCTTGACTACAAGGGCGGAATAATCAGAATTGACGGAGAGATTATTGCTTACGCAATGGGTCAGGAGCTTACAGAGGATACCTTCTGTGTGCATTTTGAAAAGGCATATCCCGGAATCCGCGGAGCCTATCCCATAATCAACCGTGAATTCGTTAAAAATGAGCTTTCGTCTTATCGCTATATTGACCGTGAGGACGATGTAGGCTCAGAAAATCTCAGAAAGGCAAAGCTTTCATACTATCCTGCGTTTTTGATTGAGGAGTATGAAGCTGAACTTAAATAAATGCTTTTAAGTGCTGAACAGAAAAATAATGAGGAAATTAAAAATCAGCTTGTAAATCTCTGGTGTGAGGTTTTTTCTGACAGTGAGGAATATGTGAGACTTATTCTTCCTTTTCTTCCTTTTTTTGACTGCTATGCAGTTTTTGAAAAAGAGGAGATTGTTTCGGCAATGTATCTTCTTCCCTCTGAAATAAAGATTGGTGAAAAGCTTTATAAGGGCAGATATCTCTATGCTGCTGCAACCAAGGAGAAAAGCAGAAAAAACGGATATATGAGTCTTCTTATTAACGAGGCAATTGATACACTGAAGGATAAAGCCGACTTTATTTCCCTTGTTCCCGCAAACGACGGACTTTATTCCTATTATGCCCGTTTCGGTTTTGAAAGTGCTATGTATAACTATGTGACAAAGCTTACCTGTGACGGTGAGTGCAATTTATCAGACGTTAAGGCTCTTAAGGCTGAAGAGGTGAATACTCTCAGAAAAAACTGCTTCAGCTGTGCGCACCACTTTACAGATAAAACTATGGAATATGCACTTGATTGCTACAGATTTTTCGGTTCAGAGTTTCTTGAAAGAATGGGAAAAGCATTTCTTTATGCTGAGGATGAAAACACTGTTTACGAGGGTTTGTTTGAATCTTCTGAAAGGGAGAAATATTTATCCTTTCTGAAAGAAACCTTTAAAGGTGAAACAGAGGTTATTTCAGCTTTCAGGCTGAATGAAGCTTCAGAAAAAACAAGGTGCGGAATGGTTAAAGCCTTTAATTCCGCCTTGCAGAATGAAAAAGAAATTTATATGAATCATACACTTATGTAAAGGAGATTTAAGCTATGGTGTACTGTTTTCTTGCAAACGGCTTTGAAGAAATTGAAGCTCTTGCAACTGTTGATATTCTCAGAAGAGCCGGTATAGAGGTTCTTACAGTAGGCGTAGATGAGGATGTTATTATAGGTTCACATCAGATTCCTGTGCTTGCAGATATAAGAGAAGGCGGAGTAAAGCTTGACGATTCTCTTGAAGCTGTTATTCTTCCAGGCGGTATGCCCGGAACAATCAACCTTCAGAAAAGCAGTTGTGTTCAGAAGGCAATTGATTTTGCTCTGGAGAACAACAAATATCTCTGTGCAATCTGTGCAGCACCGCTTATTCTCGGACATAAGGAAATTCTTAAAGATAAAAAGGCAACCTGTTATCCCGGCTTCGAGGCTGATCTTAAAGGTGCAGATGTTACAGGTGGCTATGTTGAAGCAGACGGCAAGGTAATTACTGCAAAGGGCGCAGGCGTTGCAATTGACTTTGCGCTTAAAATTACAGAAATGCTCAAGGATAAAAAGACAGCAGATGATATAAACGCATCAATTCAGTCAAAATGAGCCTTATAAAAGACCAACTCAGAAAAGAAATCAGGCTGAAAAGCAGTACTTACAGATGCAAAGAGAAGGAAGAAAAAATAGCAGAGCATCTTATTGAAAGTCCGCTTTTTATTGAGGCTGATACGGTGTTTCTTTATGCAGCGTTGAAGAGTGAAATTTCCGTTGATAAAATTGCTTATCAAGCTGAAAAACTCGGCAAAAAAACTGCCTTTCCATTCTGTGAGGACAGAAACGGCGAGATGAAGTTTTATTTTACTGAGCTAAGTAAGCTAAAAGAGGGAATGTACGGAATCAGAGAGCCTGATAAAAAAATCTGCGAAGAAGCATTTTTTACCGAAAAATCTCTTTGTATAGTACCGGGTCTTGCCTTTTCAAAAAAAGGTGAAAGGCTTGGTAAGGGTAAAGGCTACTACGACAGATTTCTGATGCAGTTCAGCGGTAAAACTGTGGGTGTAAGCCTTGAAGAGACGGTTTATGAAAGCATTCCCACGGAAAAGCATGATATAAAAATTGATTATCTCGTAACAGAGAACAAGATATATAAAACAAGTAAGGAGGAGTAATATGGACGACCGTTTTTATTCAGAAGGAACAAGCATGAACAAGGCTGATTCCTCTAAAGGAAATCCTCAGAGCTCTGATAAAATTTCAAAAAAGGGAGATTTCAGTGTAAACATCAAGTCAGATGAACCTGTAGCAAAAAAGCCTCAGAAAAAGTTTGAGGTGCACATTTCTGACTTTGAAAGCTTTGCAGAGGTTCCCGAATACAGACCCTACGGTCAGAAGGAAAGCGTAAAGCCGGCTGAAGCACCCGTAAATCAAAGCAGACCTAAGGCTGAAAATGTACAGCCTAAAAAGGCTCCTGCAAATAACGATTTCGGCGGTACAATGGTTTTCAACACCAAAAAGGCCGCACCGAAAAGTGCCGCTCCCTCAAGACCTCAGGGCAGAGCAGCTGCACCTACCGGAGCAAACGCAAAAAGAGCGCCTCAGCCAAGAAAGGCTGCGCCTAAAAGTGTACCCTTATCTGCTGAAAAGCCTGCAAAGGCTGTAAATAAGCCTCAGAAAAGCAGAGCTAAAAAGCCTGAGCTTCCCAAAACAAAGGCTCAGAAGGCAAGAGAGGAAAGCAGATATAACTTTGTAAAGGGTCTTCTTGCGCTTTGCGTATGCGTTACCTTTATAACAATGCTTACAGTTACAGTGTCATCTGTTGCTCTTGCAACTATCAATGATATTCTTGCTATTAATAAAAGTGCTACAAATCCCGTTTCGGTTGAAATTCCTGCAGAAGCAGATTTTGAACAGGTATTCGATATTCTCAACGCAAACGGTCTTGTAAGACAGCCCATAGTTACAAAGCTTTTCCTTAAATTCAGACATTACGATGAAATCACAAAGAAGAATAAGGAAACAGGCGAATATTACAAAGAGAAAATTCAGTACCAGGCAGGTAATTACTTCCTTGATATAAATTCAGGTATTGAAGCCAATATTGAGGAAATAATTGTTAGAAACAATTATGCAAAGGATACAGTGCGTCTTACCTTCCCTGAAGGCTGGTCAATTGCAAGAATCTTCAAGAAGATTGAAAGCAGTAACGTTTGTACTGCCGATAAGCTTTATGCAAACCTTGATATTGTAGGCAAGCAGTACAGCTTCATTAAGGAAATTGAGGCAGAATCAGGCAGATACCTCAAAGCTGAAGGCTATCTTTTCCCTGATACCTATGATTTCTATATCGGTGAAAACGCAAGCTCAGTTCTCAAAAAGCTTTTTGGTAACTTTGAATCAAGATGGACTGATGCTTATGAAGCTCAGCTTAAAAAGCTTGGTATGAGTATGGATGAGATTGTGACTATTGCTTCAATTATCCAGAGAGAGGCAAAAGACCACACACAGATGAAGGATATTTCCTCTGTTATCCACAACAGACTCAAGGACAAAGCTACTTATCCCTCAATTGATATGAACTCAACAAAGGACTATGTTGTTTCAATGAAGGAGTTCAATCTCTTCAACGACTTCTACTATGACCTTTATCTTGAATCATACAATACCTATTCAAACGAAGGTCTTCCTCCCGGACCTATCTGCAGTCCCGGTAAGTCAGCAATAGAAGCGGCTCTCTTCCCGTCTGATACAGATTACCACTTCTTCTGCCACAGCGAAAGCGGAGATGTTTACTATGCAGTTACTGCTGCTGAGCATCAGGCAAACACAAACAAAATTATTTATGGCGGTTTAAACAATGACTGATAAAATTAAAAAGCCGGAGCTTCTTGCTCCGGCAGGTGATATGGAAAGACTGATGGCTGCAGTCAAATACGGCGCTGACGCTGTTTATCTTGGCGGAACAACCTTCGGAATGAGAGCTGCTCCGCAGAATTTCAGCGATGAGGAGCTTAAGATTGCCGTGGATTATTGCCACGAAAGAGGCGTTAAGGTTTACCTTACCTGTAACGTGCTTCCGAGAAACGATGAGCTTTCTGAGCTTCCGTCTTTCCTTGAAAATGCAAAAGCAGCAGGTGTTGACGCACTTATTATATCTGACCTCGGTGTACTGGAATATGCAAAAAAGTATGCTGAAGGCGTTGAAATTCATATTTCAACACAGACGGGTGTTGTTAACTATGCAGCGGCAAAGGCCTTCTATGAGCTTGGTGCAAGACGAGTTGTAACAGCAAGAGAGCTTAAGCTTACAGAAATTTCAGGCATCAGAGAAAACATACCTGATGATATGGATATTGAGTGCTTTGTGCACGGGGCTATGTGTGTTTCTTTCTCGGGCAGATGCCTTATTTCCAACTATCTTGTTAACCGTGATGCAAACAGAGGCGAATGTGCTCAGCCCTGCAGATGGAAATATACTCTTATGGAAGAGAAAAGACCCGGTCAGCATTTTCCTGTTTTTGAAGGTGACGGCGGTACATATCTTTTCAACTCAAAGGATATGTGTATGATTGAGCATATTCCCGAAATGGTAAAAGCAGGTATAACAAGCTTTAAAATTGAAGGTCGTGCAAAGTCAGCTTATTACGTAGCAGTTGTTACAAACGCTTACAGAAAGGCTATTGACGAATATTTTGAGAATCCCTCTGACGATTTTATGCCGTCACAGTGGATTATTGATGAGATGAAGAAAATCAGCTACCGTGATTACTGTACAGGCTTTTTCTACGGTGATCCTGCTGATGATGCGAATATCAGCTACAAGGGCGGTTACAACCGTGAATGGGACGTAATGGCCGTTGTTGAAAAGTGGGAAGACGGTGTAGCTTACTGCAGTCAGAGAAACCGCTTTTTTGAAGGTGACGAGCTTGAAGCTATGGTAAAAGGTGATAAGCCCTTTAAGGTTATTGCAAAAGAGCTCAGAAACGCAGAGGGTGAAGCAATTGAAGCAACCAATCACCCTATGATGAATTTTACCTTCAGAACGGATATTCCTTTAGAGGCTGAAACAATTCTCAGAAAAGAACGAGACGAACCCGACAGAGTAATTATCTGATTATTATAATTGATACGGAGGTGCATATTTTGGCAAGCAAATATTCAGTTTCCCTTAAGAAGCTATTAAAAGATTTCAGTACCCTTGAAACCTTATATCTGCCTGATGACCCTGAAAATATTTTCATTACATCACCTGATATAAGCCGACCGGGTCTTGTTTTTGCAGGATATACAAACTACTTCGACAGCTCAAGAGTGAACTATCTCGGTAAGGCAGAGGTTGAATATCTCAACAGTCTTTCTGATGAAGAACGTCTTACAAGAGTAAAGCTCTATATGGAGAAAAAGCCTGTTTGTGTAATTATTTCAAGAGGTCTTACCTGTCCTGAAGAGATTCTTACTCTTGCTCCCGAATTCTCTGTTCCCGTACTCAGAACTCAGGATACAACATCACGCTCAATGGCGGCAATTATTGCTTATCTCAACATTGAGCTTGCAGAAAGAATTACACGTCACGGTGTTTTTGTTGAAGTTTACGGTGAGGGTGTGCTTATTCTTGGCGACAGCGGTGTCGGTAAAAGTGAAACAGCGGTTGAGCTTATTAAAAGAGGTCACCGTCTTATTGCTGACGATGCTGTTGAAATTAAAAAGACAAGCTCAAAAACTCTCGTGGGCGCTGCTCCTGACAATATCAGACACTTTATTGAGCTTCGCGGCATAGGCATTGTGAATGCACGCCGTATTTTCGGTATGGGTGCTGTTAAGCTTAGCGAAAAAATTGATATGGTTATTGAGCTTGAGCCCTGGGACAGTGATAAGGTATATGACAGAATGGGTCTTGATACAGAATACATTGAAATTCTCGGAATCAAGGTGCCCCATACAGTTGTACCTGTTCAGCCCGGTAGAAACCTTGCAATCATTATAGAGGTAGCAGCTATGAATAACCGTCAGAAAAAGATGGGTTACAATGCTGCAAGAGAGCTTATGCACAATCTTGGTATGGGCGACGATATAGCACCA
>JAFOXT010000224.1 GCA_017425745.1 Clostridia bacterium
AATGCTTATATCGGCAATGCTGTTTTTTCTTAGCGGATGTCATTTTTACGGTGAGCTTGCCGACTCGCTTTTCCTTGTGAAATATTATTATGCAAAAGGTGAGTACATTACCTTTCGTCAGCTTGTGTCTTCGTCTCAGAGTCAGATGAAAAATCGCAGAAAAAAACTTGTAAAGCTTCGGCTCAGCTTTTTATTGTGGCTGATTTTTTCGCTTTTTTTCTTTCCGTCAGCTTACGTGTTTTCTTATTATTCTCAAAGTAAAGCCGTGCTTGCGGCAGAATTTATGGCAGATTAGTCTTTACAAAGCATTTTCTTTTTGGTATCATATAAAAAGAAATCAAAAGAAGGATGAAAAGTAATGGTAAACAAAGAAATTTTTGTGCCTATTATGCCTTGGCTTATCGGTGGCTCAAGAATAGGCGGAAGCTATAATATTTATGTTTCTTCTGTCGGCACTGACCCGTACAAGGGCTGCTTATCAGAAAAAATTTTCAACTACAGAATCTGGATTGAAAAAATTGAAGAAGATGAATATCTTAAGGCGTGCTGTTATTACGGGCTTAATTCTTACGATAATCAGCCTGAAGACGGTATAATTACCGAAACCTTTCCTCTCAGTGAAGAGGGCAGGGAGCAGGTTAAAGCTTTTCTGGAAAAACAAAGAGACGATTATTTGGATTGAATTGTTGAAAAATTCGTTTTCGACAAGCTTTCAGACTTTCGAGAAATGCAGAAGATGACCTTTTCTTTACCCCGAAGGCGTACAAAGGTACTCCGAGAGGGTAAAAAAAGGTCAAAACAATGTCAAAATCGTACAAGGCTCGATGCTTTGTACGATTTTTAATATGGATTTTAAATTAATTATGCTACAACTTACTTCAGTTTGAAGGAGATTGTTGTTCTTGTGCGTTTATCGACAGTCTGAACAGGGCATAAAAATGCTCTGTTTTCTTATTTTGGCAAAAAAAGTTTTTTCGAGATTTCAGAAGAAAAAACGAGAAATAAAGAGAAAATATAAGCAATTCAAATATCAGAGGAAAGTCAGCACAGATTTCTGACGAAAAATGCAAAAAAACTGTTGACATTTGCGAGATTTTGGGATATATTTTGTCTTATAAAATGAAGATGGCATACTGTGCCGTTTTTACGGATTTTTTGAAATCGATCGAGTCTGAGATGCCTTGGGTACGCTCAGTAGGGAAAGGGGTTTATCAATGGAAGATAATGTAATTATTAAGCTTCAGAATATCTCGAAGAAATTCGATGATGATGTAATTCTCGATGACATCAATCTGCTCATCAAGGATAAAGAGTTTATGACTTTTCTCGGTCCGTCAGGCTGCGGAAAAACAACTACGCTCAGAATTATTGCAGGTTTTCTTGAAGCTGACAGCGGCCGTGTGATTTTTGAGGGTAAGGATATAAATAATCTACCTCCTCATAAAAGGCAGGTCAACACTATCTTTCAGCGATATGCACTGTTTCCGCATCTCAACGTGTATGAAAATATAGCCTTCGGTCTTCGCATCAAGAAGATGAAGGAAAAAGAAATCAGCAAGAAAGTTAAGGAAATGCTTGAGCTTGTTAACCTTTCAGGCTTCCAGAAGAGAGATATTTCTTCTCTTTCAGGCGGTCAGCAGCAGCGCGTTGCAATTGCCCGTGCTCTTGCTGTTGAGCCTCGTGTGCTTCTTCTTGATGAGCCTCTCGGTGCTCTTGACCTTAAGCTTCGTAAGGATATGCAGGTTGAGCTTAAGAATATCCAGAAGCGTCTCGGAATTACCTTCATTTATGTAACCCATGACCAGCAGGAGGCTCTTTCAATGAGTGACACTGTTGTTGTTATGAACGGTGGTAAAATTCAGCAGATAGGTTCACCTATAGATATCTATAACGAGCCGAAAAATGCCTTCGTGGCAGACTTTATCGGTGAGAGTAATATTCTTGACGGTGTAATGCTCGACGACTTTAAAGCTAAGTTTTCAGGCGCAGTTTTCCAGTGCCTTGACAAGGGCTTTGCCGTTAATGAAAATGTTGATATCGTTGTCCGTCCCGAGGATGTTGACGTTGTGCCC
>JAFOXT010000027.1 GCA_017425745.1 Clostridia bacterium
ATCAGCCCGCTTGTAGATGCTTGTCCCAGTGATAACAAAGAAGGGGCTATGAGTCTGCTTCATTCGTTTTACTGTTGGGGACATATGTGCGTTGTGCTTTTATCCACACTTTTCTTTGCTTTGTTTTCGGTAGAAAACTGGAGAATACTTTCTGTAATATGGGCTCTTGTGCCCCTTGCAAACGGAATTTATTTTTGTTATGTACCCTTTCCCGATATTCTCGGTGAGAGCAAAAATATGAGTGTAAAGGAGCTATTCAAAACCAGACTTTTCTATGTTTTTGCTCTTGTTATGCTCTGCTCGGGTGCAAGTGAGCAGGCTATGAGTCAGTGGGCATCAGCCTTTGCTGAGTCGGGACTTCAGGTTTCAAAGACAATGGGTGACCTTCTCGGACCTTGTATGTTTGCTTTTCTTATGGGCAGTGCAAGGGTACTCTATTCAAAAATCAGCGAAAAGTATTCTCTTGTGTCGGTTATGGTAGCAAGCGGAGCACTTTGTGTAGTCAGCTACCTTGTGGCGTCGCTTTCGCCGAATCCGTTGGTTTCACTGATAGGCTGTGGAGTGTGCGGATTTTCAGTCGGCGTAATGTGGCCGGGAACATTTTCTCTTGCGGCTCTCAGAATGCCCGAAGGAGGTACAGCTCTTTTTGCAATGCTTGCCCTTTTCGGCGACAGCGGATGTGCATTGGGCCCTGCGGTTGTAGGCAGGGGAATTACCCTTTTTGACGGCGATTTTTCAAAGGGAATGCTTCTTGCACTTGTTTTTCCATTGCTTCTGATTATCGGTGTAATGAAGACATCTCCGGTCAAAGGCGGCAAATCTCGTTAATATGATTGACATTTTCTTTAAATTCGTGGTAGAATATGCCAAAGGAATAATTTACAGGAGGAATAAAAAATGAAAAAAATTACTGCAGTTTTACTTACAATGCTTATGCTGTTTTCGGTTATGGCAAGCGGACTTTCTGTTTTTGCGGCAGCAGAAGTTTCTGTTGAATGTGCAGATACAAATCCTATTTCTATTACTGATGTTGAAAATACCAAGTTTAAAGCGGTATACCTGCTTCATGAATCAGAAATTTATTACGCATTTACAGTAACAATGCCTGACGGCACAAAACAGGTTCTTAATCCTTATACTGCTTCAACAGATGCGGGCAGATACAGCAACTACGGTTATGCTTATGTTGACTTTGAGGAGTGCGAAATTGCAGCATTAAACTCAAGCACAACAATACCTGTTCACGTTTATGTTGAAATCACTGATAATTATACAGGTGTTAAAAGCGGAAAATACGAATTTGTTGTTTACAAAAGACTTGTTTCCAATTACATAAAGAGCATTACTCCCGTTGACGGTATCCCTGATTTTGTTTATGAAAAATCAGAGGCTGTAAACTTCAGCATTGCAAGATTTGAGGTTGAATTCTGGAACGGCGCAAAGCAAACATACCGTGCAGAAAAAACTGATGAAATCGGTGAAAAGCCTGAATACATTCTTAACGGTGCTCCCTTAAGATATGCTATTAACCGTTATGACAGCAAAATTTTTGTTTCATATATCGACGGCAACTGCACTCTCGGTATATCAAACGTAAAGGAATTTCCCTTCCTTTCAGTTAAAATAACAGACTGTAAGCTTAAGGGCGATATGCCTGAAATGATCAAATACACAGTTAAGTGGAAAAACGGAAGAACCGAAGATTACACTGCAAACGTAAACACATATTCAGGTAATATGAATTATATTGAAGGCTATAATATAAGCTTTTCAACTGAAGGCTCACGATTTGTAAGCACAGTAAAAATCAGCGTAGGCGACCTTGAGGACAGCCGTAGCTTTGAAATTGAACAGCAGAGCTTTTTAGCAAGAATAATTGCAAAAATTGCTTTCTTCCTTAACAAGATGTTCAATGCAGCCTTCCCCGGCAGAGATTAAACTAAAAACTTATAAAAAAGACCACGCGTTCTGCGTGGTCTTTCTGTTATCCTTTAGTGCTCGTCGTAATGAGTTACGCCGTCATCATGCACGTGATATGTGGGCTCTGTGGGCTCGAAGCCTTCATCATAGTGAGTTGAACCGTCTTCGTGCACGTGATAACCGGGGTTAGTTGAGCCTGAACCGTTGCTCATAATTACAGCAACAATTGCCAGAATAAGCACAATAATTGCAACGGGTATAAAAATGTGCTTCATAGTAATTTTCTTTTTGCTTCTCATAGGTGATTCCTTTTAATTTTATTTTACCATTTATTTTCTACATATTCGCAGAAAGCATACATGTCGTTAATCTGAAGCTTTGTGCCGTCGTCAAGAGTAACATCACCGCTCCAGAGACCGTGTACCTGATGAGTATGCATTCTTGCAACGCCTACATTCATATCTGAATGGTGGTCGAAGAAGGGCTTCATTGTAAGGTTGAATCTGCCGTCTTCTGAAACGAACTTCCAATCATTCATAAATTTGTCAGGCTTCGGGAAGGTTTCAACATCAACTGCACCGAATTTGTGAGCCTTTCCGTCATAGAAAATTGCAGTTTCGGTTGCGTTGCTTTCGTCACCGATTGCCCATGTGATTTCAAAACCGAAAAGGTGCTTTTCGCCGTTTTCGTCTGTGATATAGGTTGAACCGTTACCCCAGTACCATACCATCTTGTGAGGTGTGTTTACACGGCCCCAGTCAAGTGCGCAGAATGAATCCTCTTTTTTGAATGTGTAGCAGTAATCGCCCCACTTGAAGGTGCCTTCGCAAGGCATACAGTTCTGCTTGGTGGTCATAAAGTACTTGGTGTTGTCGCCTTCAAAGGGAAGAACGGTTGTGATATTTTCAAGGTTGTGAGGAATATCCATTGTGAAATCACATTCAACCATTTTGCCCTTAAGAGGCATTTTGAACTTAAGTGTTCTGTATGTTACTTTTGTGTCAAAATCAAATTCAGCCTTGCCGATTTTGTCTTGGTATCTGTTGGGAACATCACCCTTGGGAGGAGGAAGATGCTTCTTGCCGCCAAGGAAAAGCTGTGTTGCGTCTGCAATAACCTCGCCTTCAATAAGGTTAATAAGCTTTGCAGCAACATAACCGCCGATACCGATGTTAGCAAATGAAAGCTGAAGCATATACTTTCCGTCAGCAATCTGATAGAAATCCCATTCCTTTTTGCTCATAGGTGAGCCTTTTTTAACAAGTGTTCTGTCATAATCAAAAACATTGTGTCTTGCCCAGCCCTTTGCATTGAGAGTACCGTCCTTGTTAAGAAGAGGAGTAGCTTCAGTATACTCTGTCTGCTTTGATTTTTCTTTCCAGTCCCAATAGGGAACATAGGTACGTTTTGTTTCCATATTCAATTTCTCCTTTATGAAACTTTATGTGATTTAATTGTAATGCTTTTAAAGCGGAATTGCAACACTTTTGAGAAAAAAGTTTTGTAAGAGAAAAAGAAAAGCACCATCCGCGCTGAAACGAATGGTGCTATAAACGCTTAAATTACATTGACATACCCTTAATTGTGTTGAGTAATTCGATAAGCTTTGTGATAACTGTTGTTAAAACGTTGAGTAATTCCATGTAATCGAATGATTCTTCCTCGCTACCTACGAATGCATTGATGAGAGTCACGATTGTGTTGATATCAAGATTCATTGTCATTATCCTCCCTTCTGTAAAATTCCATTACGTACATTATATAACAGATAGTTCAGGAAAGAATGAATAATTCTTAAACAAAAAGAATTTATTTTAATATTTTTGGATGGCGTTTATAACAAGTTAACACGTCTTAAACATTTGGTCAGCTGTGTTGACTTTATTTTTTGTGAGTTGTATAATTGAAAGGTAAATAAAAAGAAAAGGAGAACAATATTTTGGATAATTTTGCAAAGCGATTTAAAATTGATTGTTCACCCGTGGCTAAAGAAGAGTGCGTAGTTGTACGCAGAGGAACACGCTTTACTGTGCTTACTCCCTGTCTTCTTCGTGTGGAAAATCAGAAAAACGGTAATTTCTGTGATGAACCTACACAGAGTGTATGGTTCCGTGATTTCGATGCACCTAAATTCGAAGTAAAAGAAGACGGTGATACTCTTGTAATCAAAACCACAAAGGCAAACTTTATGTATTGCCTTAAAACCCGTAAGATGCTTCGCATAAAGCTTCTTGACGGCAGAACAGTAACAGATTATAAAGCAGGCAACCTTAAGGGCACCTGCCGTACACTTGATATAACTGCAGGGATTATCACTCTTACTGACGGTGTATGCTCACGCGGCGGTGTTGCTGTTCTTGATGACAGTAATACACTTGCAATCAAAGAAGACGGAGCAATACTTCCGAGAGAAAACAAGGAGAGCGACAAGTATTACTTTGCTTACGGTAACGATTATATCGGTGCAACAACTGACCTTTATAAGCTTACAGGCAAGGTTCCCCTTATTCCCAGATATGCTCTTTCAAACTGGTGGAGCCGTTACAAGGCTTACACTCAGGAGGAATACCTTACCCTTATGGATAAATTCAAGGAAGAGGAAGTTCCCATTACTGTTGCAACTGTTGATATGGACTGGCACTGGGTTGACATCAAGTCAAAATTCGGTAAAGACAGCCACAAGGTTTCAATGCACAAGAACTTTATGGAATATGTTTACGATGTATGGTCAACAGGCTGGACAGGCTACAGCTTCAATACAGAGCTTTTCCCTGATCCCGAAGGCTTCCTTAAAAAGCTGAAGGACGACAACTACAAGGTTACCTTCAACATTCATCCTTCAATGGGTGTTCGTTGGTTTGAAGATCAGTACGAAGAAATGTGCAGAGCAATGGGTCAGAATCCTGAGGATAAAAAGCCCGTTGAATTTGATATTACAGATAAAAAGTTCACCGAAAACTACTTTGATATTCTTCATCATCCCTTTGAAAAAATGGGCGTAGACTTCTGGTGGATTGACTGGCAGCAGGGCACAAGAACAAACACACCCGGTCTTGACCCTCTCTGGGCGCTTAACCACTATCACTTCCTCGATAACGCAAAGGATAACCACAGACCTCTTATTCTTTCCCGATTCTGCGGTGCAGGCAGTCAGCGTTATCCTCTCGGCTTCTCAGGTGACACAACTCAGACATGGGCAAGCCTTGATTTCCAGCCCGGCTTTACAGCAACAGCTTCAAATATCGCTTATCCCTGGTGGAGCCACGATATCGGCGGTCACTGTATGGGCAAAAAGGACGATGAGCTTTATCTGCGTTGGGTACAGCTCGGTGTGTTCAGCCCCGTTATGCGTCTTCACTCAACAAACAATGAGTTTGCAGGTAAGGAGCCCTGGAATTACAGCGGTCCCGTTGAAAGAATTGCAAAAGACGCTCTTCGTCTTCGTCACAAGCTTCTTCCCTATATTTACACAATGAACTACCGTACACATATGGACTGCAGAGCTATCTGTGAGCCAATGTACTACGCATATCCCGAGGATGAAAACGCATACAACTGCAAAAACGAATTCTTCTTCGGCACAGAAATGATTGTTGCTCCCATTACAGAGCACACCTCAGCTGACACAAACCTCGCTTCTGTAAATGTATGGATTCCCGAGGGAAGATATACCGACATTTTCAGCGACAGAATCTATGAGGGCAACCAGTTTGTTAAGATGTACCGCGACATTGAAACAATTCCCGTTCTTGCAAAAGAGGGCGCAATCATTCCCATGAGTGTAAACGACAGAACAAACGATTGCAGTAACCCCGAAGCACTTGAAATTCTCGCTTACAGAGGTAAGGGCAAATTCACTCTTTACGAGGATGACGGCGAAACACTTTCATATAAGGACGGCAAGTTCCTCAAGACAGCCTTTGAAATCAACGAAAACGGTTCAGCTGTTGACTTTACAATCAGCAAGGAAGAGGGCGACAGCAGTGTTGCTCCCGCAAAGAGAACATACATTATCAAGTTCAAGGATATTGTAAAGGCTGACGTAAGCGTTACAATCGGCGGTAAGGAAGCAAAGGCTGAAGTTAAGAAGTGCGGAAAGACCCTTCAGGTTACAGTTTCTGCAAAGAATACTGCTACTGTTGAAATTGAGCTTGCAGATTGCACTTTCCTTGAAAACGAGGATAAAAAGCAGGCACTTACAAGAGTTATTTCAAAATTCCAGATGTCAACTGACTATAAGGGAATGCTCTTCAACGGCTTTATCCAGGGCAAAAAGGACATACCTGATGTTCAGGATGATTTCAAGGGCCCCATTGAAGAAATTCTTAAAATGTACTGATAATCCAGTTAAGCTCCCGAAATAAATTTCGGGAGCTTCAGCTTGTCGAAAAAAATTTTTTTCGACAAGCTGTCAGACTTCCGAGAAATGTACAAGATGACCTTTTCTTTACCCCGAAGGCGCAAGCTGACAATAGATAGATATAACAAGTCTTAAATGTCCGATTTGCAGCACCTTTGAAATTTTTTCTCCTTGTAATACGCAAGTATTACTTCGTCGAAGAAAATCCCAAATGCACCACAACTCGAACATTTAAGATTCTTTGAAGTTTAATGGGTGGAGATTTTTATTGTAGCAAGGCGAAAAGATGCAGGAAGGCTTGCGCTTTTCAAGTCTTTTCAACGAAGCTACGGTGAAAATATGCCCCATTAAACCTTGTCATATCTATCTGTTGTCAGCTTGAGGTACTCCGAGAGGGTAAAAAAGGTCAAAACAATGTCAAAATCGTACAAAGTTCGATGCTTTGTACGATTTTCTTTCTATTGATTTTAAGTTAATTATATTACGCTTTCTCTATTTATTAAAGAGATTGTTGTTCTTGTGCGTTTATCGACAGTCTGATCAGTCCGTTTAACGGGCTGATTTTTTATGGGTAAAATATGCATTACAATTTATCTTCAGTGCTGTTGTAGAATAAAATCACAGAAAAAACAAGATGAAATTCAGATTGCAGAACGCCGTGGTAAGGCCTGAGATAAAACTGTAATTTGTAAGTTGAGGTGGTGCAGAAATAGTGAGTCTGTAGAATTTTCAGCTTTTGAGGCAGGTGCTGAAGACAAATTCAGAAAGCAGATTAAATAATTACTTGAATCCTAAGCTTTCGAATCAATTTTACAATTAAGAATATGATATTATTAACTGTTACCTGACA
>JAFOXT010000225.1 GCA_017425745.1 Clostridia bacterium
ACTGTTACAGCCGCATTTTCTGTATGCTGACCCATTGCATTTTCAAAGGTACTGCTGTCAGCAGTGGCTCTGCCTGCAGATAAAATATCGTTTTTGTTCTTATCGGGAGCCTTGCTGTCGTCAAGCACTGAGCTGTGATTTTTGCGGAAATATTTTCCCGTGCTTCCGCCCGAAATGAGAAAATCTGCTTCGCCGCCATAAAACAGAATGTCACCCACTGAATCAATTCCGTCAGAACTGCCGATATAGGATATATTACTGTCAGCGATAATTACTTTTCCGTATTTACCCATATTGTTTTCAGCAGCGTGTATTCCGTCGCCTCCCGAGGCTAAACCGACCTCACTGTTTTTGATTCTCAGGGTTTCATTGCATCTGATTCCGTCATCAAAGCTGACAATATCTATTTTTGAGCCGCTTAAGGTTATATCTTTTTTTGAAAAAACACCCTTATTGAAATCCGCTCTGATTCTTACAAGACCGCCACCTTCAAAAACAATATCCTCTTTTGAGAATATTACAGCGGAATCACCCGTATCTTCATCATAGGTATAAACTCTGTCCTCAGTATCAGAAAAATCGTTCACCGTTCTTTCGTCAAAATAAAGCACTGCTTTATCAGGCGCCTTAATAACAGAAAGCGGCGCACCCTTTGTTGAATTCACATTTACCCCGTAAAAATTAAGCTTTACCTCTCCGTCGTCTTTAAGGTCAACGAGAATTCTGCCGTCCTTAAGCTCACCCTTGAAGCTGTATGTTCCGCTTTTGCTTACGGTAACAACGCCGTCAGCGAAAGAAGCTCCCTTGCCCTTGATAATCGTCATATCATCGGCAAGAATTATGTAGGTGCCGGATTCAGCCGACAGAACAGTGGTTTCATTTTCCGGCATTTCGGTGGTTTTGCTTTGGGTTGTGGATAAAATGAGACCCTTTGTTTCTGATACCGGCTCGCTCTGAGAGTCCTTGCCGCCAACAGAAAAAGCAACGGTAATTGCCGCAAAAATTGCAAGAATACCCTTGATTCTCCTTCGGATTTTTCTTAAAAGAAACATCGGTCTCACCTTCCTTTTACTGTAAATTTAAAGCGTGATTTTAAATGTTATTGCCGTTGTGCCGTCAGTAACGGCTTTGATTCTGCCCTTGTGTCTTTCAACAATTGCTTTTGCAACAGAAAGACCAATTCCGTATCCGCCCGTTTCTCTTGAGCGTGACTCATCGGCACGGTAAAAACGGTCAAAGAGCTTTGGCACAGTTGTGGGGTCAACATAATCGCAGGTATTGAACACATCAATCTGTACGCTCTTTCCTACCTTATAAAGGTTGAGCTTAATTGTACCGTTTTCGTTTGTATATTTCATTGCATTGTCGCAAAGGATTGAAATCAGCTGTCTTATTTCTTCCTCGTTACCGTTATATTTTATATCTCTGGCTGCAGAGTAGGTAAAGGTTTTACCTGAAGCCTTAGCTGTTGTTTCAAAGTTTGATGCAGTATCAAGCACAGCCTCGCTTATATCAAAAACAGTATGCTTTTTACTGTCGGCTTCCTCGCCCAGCTTTGAAAGGTCAACAAGATTTTTTACAAGCGTATTCATTCTGACTGTCTGCTTTTTTATGCTCGTCAGCCATTCGTTTTCGCCCTGACAAAGCTCCATTACCTCTGCATCGGCATTAATAATTGCAATAGGCGTTTTCAGCTCGTGACCTGCATCGGTTATGAACTGCTTTTGCTTTTCCATAGCTTCTTCAACGGGCTTCAGCGCCTGCTTGCAAAGCCACCATACGGGCACAAGAATAAGCAAAAGAGTAATAAATGTTACCGTTGATGAAATTGTCATCAGTGCAAAGGAAAGCTGCAAATCTCTGGTTATATCAATAAAAACCATTATTGACTTCTCTTCGCCCGCTTTGAAGTAATATCGGTATGGACCTTCAATGCCGAAGCCCGGCCCCTTACGGTAAGCTCTGGCTGCATATTCGTAAGCTGTCTGATCAGAAACGGCTGCAATATGATCTGTTGAAATTTTTGTTGCAACATTTTTTCTAAGCTCAACCACAAAATAACGTGTGGAATAGGGAGTTTCCACATTGATTTCAAGCTTTCCGAAGGGATTGAGAAAATCAGAAATTGTGTTCTCTTTATCGTGTCCTCCGGGAAGCACACCGTTATTATCAGCAATTACTCTAAGTATATTTTTCGTTTCAGAGTCACGCTGATAGAGGTTGATTACATTAACTGCCGTAAGCTGAACAAGGAACATAATTGACAAAGCAAACATCGCAATTGCAACGAAGCGCCGTCTCAGTTTTTTCAGCATTTTATTTCCTCCAGGGTGTAGCCTACACCTCTTACAGCCTTGATTTCAACATTGGCATTAAGAGACACCAGCTTTTTTCTGAGATAGGATATGTAAACCCACACCACGTTGATTTCTGCTTCAGTTTCATAGCCCCAGATTTTTTCCATAAACTGCTCGGTTGAAATAAGTCTGCCCGGATTGCCCATAAGCATTTCTATCATCTGGAACTCCTTGTTACCAAGACGTATTGATTCATCTCCTGCAGAAAGCTCAAAGGATTCTCTGTTAAGTGACAGATTGCCGATTGTAAGAAGATTAGGTGTAAAGTCTGCCTTTCTTCTTGTAAGTGCTCTTATTCTTGCAAGAAGCTCGCCCATAGCAAAGGGCTTTGTAAGGTAATCGTCGGCACCTGAATCAAGGCCGAGAATTTTGTCGTCAACCTCACCTTTCGCAGTAAGAATAAGCACGGGAGTGTCAACACCGTTTTTTCTAAGCTCAGTGAGAACCTCTATGCCGTTTTTCTTCGGCATCATTATATCAAGTATTATTCCGTCATAATTTTCGCAAAGCCCGTAATCGAGAGCGTCCTGACCGTTATAAACCGGGTCAACGGAA
>JAFOXT010000226.1 GCA_017425745.1 Clostridia bacterium
CATATGAAACAACTGCACCATAATGAGCTTTTTCATTATAGGCGTTCATTACAACATGATATGAGCCATCTCTGTTTTCATTAACATTAAAGCCATTGATATATATACCATTTTGATTGTATAAATGGGTTAAAATATCATCCTGCTCTTTTGCTGAATCATCAAATTCGTATAATGTTAAAGCTTTAATTTTATTATCAGCTTTCAGTTTAACAGTTACATAAGCTCCTGTGACACTATCACTGATTGTCATATTTGTTGTACCTGGCTTCATTGCTATCAACTTAATATACATTGAATCCGTCGAGCGTTTGATTTGACTAACTTCAAAAACGCCCGGAACATCAAATGAAACTGCATAAGGTCTTTCACAGTCAAGATACTTTCCGTTTTCAAGAAGATAAACATCAAAACCTATTGATTCACCTACAGCTATTGAGTCACTGTATGCACCGTCTGACCAGAGCTTGAGTTTGTAACCGTCGGGTTTGGGTTCGTCAGGTTCATCTTCGCCTAAAAAGTGGATGGTTGCGTCAAGTAGTTCGTCGTTATTTCCTTCTATAATTATGTTGTTCCATTGTTCTTCAATTCCGACATAATATACATCTGTCAGGTTGTCGCAGTCACCGAAAGCATCAACACCGATTGTTGTTACACTGTCTGGGATGGTTACGCTAGCAAGGCCGTCGCAGTTAAAGAAAGTACATTCACCGATTGTTGTTACACTATTTGGGATGGTTACGCTTGTAAGGCTGTCGCAATATACGAAAGCAGAATAACCGATTGTTGTTACACTATCTGGGATGGTTACGCTAGCAAGGCTGTCACAGTTAAAGAAAGCACCGTTGTCGATTGTTGTTACACTGTCTGGAATGGTTATGCTCGCAAGGTTGTCGCAATCACGGAAAGCATAATTACTAATTATTGTTACACTGTCCGGGATGATCAGGTTCGTAAGACTGTTGCAATATCCGAAAGCAAAAGCACCGATTGTTGTTACACTATCTGGGATTATATATGAGATATTGGCATTTGCTATTGGATACTGAAGAAGAAGGGTTTTATTCTTATCAAAAAGAACCCCCTTGCTGTCGCTTGAATATACTGTATTGTCTTTATCAACAGTTATGTTTGTGAGACTCGTGCAATAACAGAAAGACTCCTCACCGATTGTTGTTATACTGTTCGGGATGGTTACGCTAGCAAGGCTACCGCACCAAGTGAAAGCATAAGTACCGATTGCTGTTACAGTATAGCCACCAAGTGTAGCAGGTATTGTTATGTCCCCACTAATCGATGTATCAACATCTGTTATAGTTGCTTTGCCGTTTGTTACGGTATAGGTATAGTAACCTTCTTTGTATTCATCAACCGCACTCGCCTTCCAATTCCACTCAGGCAGTTCAAGTCCAACAAACCCACCAAGCGGCGCACTTGTCAGACACAGCACCACAACAAGCACTGTACACAGTATTTTCTTCATAATCTTCATAAAATTTTCCTCCTTTAGGTTTATACACCTATATTACTCCTTTAAAAGAAAAAAGTCAACGTCAACAAAAGACTTTTGCCGCCCATAAATATTAAAAAGTTTTAAGAAAAACCTTGCAAATCCACTTTCCTTTTTGGTATAATATTCCTGCAGGATAGAAAAGCTCCTGTAAATTTTAATCGAAGGAGTTGTTATTATGCTTTTCACATTCGTTACTACAACAATTTTCACCGCACTCACAAGAGCCTTCGCTAAAGCATGGTTCCATATTATGTTCTGATAAACACACCTTAACTTAAAAGGAGCAGTTCTCAGTGAACTGCTCCTTCATTTTTATTCTTATTTCTTCTTAATCTTGTTAAGCTTTGCGTTGATTTCAAGAAGATCTTCCTTTGAGAAAATACCCTTAACCATAGATGCTGCTCTCTTGATTGAGAAGCCTGAAATCATTTTGAAAAGTCCCTTGATCATATCAGGCTTAACCTTAACGCCGTCAAGAGAGAAGCCCATTATGTCGCCGCCCTTACCGTCGTTCTTCTTTTTGCTCTTCATCTTCTTTACAAGACCGATAACAACACCGAGAAGTACCATCTTACCCTTTGTTGTTGCCCAGATCTGGCCAAGCTCGTCGTTGATTGAGAAGTAGCCGTCGGGTGTGTTGATTTCGAACCAGTTGATTACGTCGCCCTCATCCTTGAGAATGTAAGCTTCGTTGGGTGTGTCAACCTTGCGGATTGTGCTTTCGTCTGAAAGGTCGCCTGCAACTGCCTTGAGTGTTGTTTCGCCCACGTTCTTAACATCGAAATAGAAGAAGGGATACTTGCCTTTCTTCTGCTTGCCAACGCTTACGCCGTTTGCGAAAAGCTCAACCTCGTCGCAGTTTGAATAAACTGTTACCTTTGTAACGTCCTCAACTCTGTCGATATACTTCTTTGAGCAAAGGTGAACCATGGGTTCGGGATTGAGCCATGCCTTGTATGCATAGAAGGAGTCCTTCTTGTACTTTCTGTCGAAGGTTACAAGACCCTTGTGGTTCATACCGTCCTCACCGCCTTCGCTTCTTGCGTCAGCAGCAAAGTCGAACATATTCCATACGTGAGTTGCCCAGAGGTAAGGTCTGTCAGCAATCTGCTTGATAAGCTCCTCGTGGTAGAATGACTGATATTCTTCTGTATAGTCGCCCTGTGTGGGGGTTGATGTGTGCCAGTCAAGTGCTTCACAGCCGTATTCACTGCAACCGATGGGAAGCTTGGGATACTTAGCGTGGAAGTTGTCGAACCAGGGGCCGTTCATATCAGTTTTGCCGCCGTACCAGCCAAAGTAGTGGTTGTATGAAACAATGTCACTGATGTGTACATAGGGATCGTCAATGCTGCACATTGTTACTGCTGCAATAGTTGTAAGACGTGTCTTATCCATTTCGTGGCAGAGGTCATTGAGCATTTTGTGATTGTTTATAAGGCTTTCGTCAGAACCTGCAATTGAAATTTCGTTTGAAAGTCCCCAGAAGAAAATTGAGGGATGGTTGTAGTTCTGAGCGATAAGCTCCTTCATCTGTGTCTTTGTGTTTTCAAAGCCGTCAGGCATATGCTTTGAAATATAGGGAATTTCAGCCCAGAGTACCAAGCCGTATTCGTCGCAAAGGTCATAGAATACCTGTGAGTGCTGATAGTGTGCAAGACGGATTGTTGTTGCACCTACCTCCTTGATAAGCTCAATGTCTTCCTTGTGGTGTTCAGGAAGAAGTGCGTTACCGATATCCTTTCTGTCCTGGTGGCGTGACACACCGCGGAGAGGATATTCCTTGCCGTTGAGAATGAAGCCCTTTTCGGGGTCAACTTCAAAGTAACGGCAGCCGAAACGTGTACTTACCTCGTCAATTTCCTTGCCGTCATCAAGAAGAACAGCACGAAGAGTATAGAGATAGGGGTCACTGAGACCGTTCCAGAGGTGAACGTTTTCAATTGTCATTTTTGCTTCGGGATTTTCACCCTCTGCTTCTGCTGTAAGAATAACCTTACCTGCATCAAGAATTTCAAAACGTACCTTGCCTTCACAGTATGCCTTTGCAACAACCTCAGCATTGTTACCCTTTACTGTAGGAGTAGCATTGATACCGGGAGCGCCGTAGTAATCAAGATCAAAGTGCTTTTTGGGAACACCGATTGCACTTACATCACGGTAGATACCGCCGTAGAATGTAAAGTCAGCCATCTGGGGATAAACAAAGTTATTGGGTGAGTTATCAGCTGAAACAACAAGAAGGTTTTCGTCCTTGATGTCGTCAAGCTTTACTCTGAAGGTTGAGTAACCACCGTGGTGAACAATAAGGCTCTTGCCGTTGAAGAAAACCTCTGCAGTTGAGTTTACACCGTCAAACTGAAGATAAATTTCTTCGCCTTCGGGAAGGTCAGCCTTTGAAAGTGATTTTGCAAAGAAGCACTTTCCTCTGTAGTAGTCATTACCGCCGTCCTGACCGTCTTTTTCGTTCCATGTGTAGGGCAGATTCTTCTGCTCCCAGTCTGTGGGAAGAACAGCAGGTGCAGCTTTTGCTTCTTTTGAGAAAAGCCAGTTGTCATTGATGATTTTAATGTTTCTCATCGGGTATCCTCCTATTAGATGTATTTTTTCTATCCAACTATATATTTTATCAACAAACAAAGGAAGTTCTGTTAAATAGTTGTTAATAAAAATATAAATATATTATCTTTCAACTTGCACATTTTTTATTGCACAAGCAATTGACATTTATAGTCTCTTATGATATTATTGTGTAGATAAAAAACCTTTAAACGGAGGAAACACCAATGAACAGAATCAAGACAATTGAAACAAAAGACATCAAGAACACTGTTAAAAACGGCGGTTGCGGCGAATGCCAGACTTCATGTCAGTCAGCTTGCAAGACATCATGCGGCGTAGCTAATCAGCAGTGCGAAAACAAATAAAAAATACGCTGCCTTACGGCAGCGATTTTTTATGAAAAGAATGTTTAGTTAAAAATCACTTGATAAGGATAGTAAAATTATGGTTCATCAGTATAAATTGAACGGCTACAATATTGTGCTTGACACCTGCAGCGGCAGTGTGCATACAGTTGACGAGGTAGCTTACGATATCATTTCAATGTACAAAACCCACACAGCAGAGGAAATCATCTCCGTTATTCTTGAAAGATACTCCCATCTGCCTGACGTAACAAAAGAAGAAATTCTTCTTTGCCTTGAGGATGTGAAAGCTCTCGAGGAAAACGGAAAGCTTTTTTCTGAGGATAAGTTTGAAGAGCTTGCTTACAACTTCAAAAACAACTCAAAGGTAATCAAGGCTCTTTGCCTTCACGTTGCACACTCCTGCAACCTTGCTTGCTCCTACTGCTTTGCCGGTCAGGGCAAGTATCACGGCAAGGATGCTCTTATGAGCTTTGAAACGGGTAAAAGAGCTTTTGATTTTCTTATTGAAAACTCAGGCACAAGAAGAAACCTTGAGGTTGACTTTTTCGGCGGTGAGCCTCTTTTAAACTGGGATGTTGTAAAAAAGCTTGTTGAATATGCAAGAAGCATTGAAAAGGAAAAGAACAAAAACTTCCGTTTCACTCTCACCACCAACGGTGTGCTTATTGACGACGAGGTTATTGAATTTGCAAACAAGGAAATGAGCAACGTTGTACTCAGCCTTGACGGCAGAAAAGACGTTCACGACAAATTCAGAGTCGACTATGCAGGTAAGGGTAGCTACGAGAAAATTCTTCCCAAGTTCAAAAAGCTTGTGGAAAGCCGTGACGGAAAAAATTACTATATGCGCGGCACCTTCACCCACTTCAATACAGACTTTACAGAGGATATCTTCCATATGGCTGACCTTGGCTTCAGGGAGCTCAGCATGGAGCCCGTTGTCTGCTCACCTGACAGTCCTTCAGCTCTCACTGACGAGGATTTACCCGTACTCTTTGAGCAGTACGAAATTCTTGCAAAGGAAATGATCAGACGCAAAAAAGCAGGTGACGGATTTACCTTCTATCACTATATGCTTGACCTTAAAAACGGCCCTTGCATTTACAAGAGAATCAGCGGCTGCGGTTCAGGTACAGAATATATGGCTGTTACTCCCAAGGGCGAGCTTTATCCCTGCCATCAGTTTGTAGGCGAAGAGGAATACTGTCTCGGCAACATCTGGGACGGTGTAAAAAAGCCTGAGGTTCAGGATAAATTCCGTCTTTGCAATGCATATTCAAGAGAAGAATGCCGTGACTGTTGGGCAAAGCTTTACTGCTCAGGCGGTTGTGCTGCCAACTCATATCACGCAACAGGCAGTGTAAACGGAATTTACAAATATGGCTGTGAGCTTTTCAAAAAGAGAATCGAATGTGCAATTATGATGAATATTGCCGAGGCTGAGGAAGAATGAAAGCTCCCATAGTTGATTTCGTTAAAGGCTACAGCAACAAAAGCTCTGTACGAGCCCATATGCCGGGTCATAAGGGAAAAAGCTTTCTCGGTGCAGAAAAATACGATATAACCGAAATTGACGGTGCAGATGTGCTCTATTCTCCCGACGGCATTATAGAGGAAAGCGAAAACAACGCTTCATCACTTTTCGGCACAAGGCACAGCTTTTACAGTACAGAGGGCTCCTCACTTTGTATCCGTGCTATGGTTTATCTTGCTTGCTTCGGAAAAGAAAAACCGCTCATTCTTGCTCAGAGAAATGTGCACAAGGCTTTTATTTATGCTGCTGCCCTTTCTGACTGCGAGGTAAAGTGGATTTTTGAAGAAAGCTCCGCACATCTCTGCTCTTGCAGAATAACTTCTGAAGATGTAAAAAAAGCTCTTTCAGAATCAGAGCAAAAGCCTGCAGCGGTTTATCTCACCTCTCCCGACTATCTCGGTAATATGCTCGATATAGAGAGCATAAGTAAGGTGTGTAACTGCTATGATGTGCCTCTTATTGTAGACAACGCTCACGGTGCCTATCTTAATTTTCTTCCTGAAAATCAGCACCCTATAAAGCTTGGGGCTTCAATGTGCTGCGATTCCGCTCATAAAACTCTTCCCGTGCTTACGGGCGGTGCTTATCTTCATATCTCTGAAAATGCTCCTGAAAGCTTTTATGAAAACGCACGCACAGCACTTTCACTTTTCGCTTCAACAAGTCCGTCTTATCTGATTCTTCAGTCCCTCGATTTATGCAACACTTATCTCGCTACTGACTACAAAAGCAATTTGCTCAGAGCTTTAAGAAAAACCGAGGATTTAAAGGACTTTTTAATCCATCGCGGATTTACACTTGAAGGAAACGAAAAGCTCAAAATAACCATATCTCCTCTTTCTTACGGATATACAGGCTATGAGCTTTCGGAAATTATGAAAACCCATAACATTTACTGCGAGTTTTACGACCGCAACTATCTTGTAATGATGTTTTCGGCCGAAACAGAAGACAGTGATTTTGAAAAAATAAAAAAAGCCTTCTCTTTTATAGAAATGAGAGAAGCGCTTGAAACAGAAATCCCTGAAACGGAAAGCTCACCAAAGCAGGTGCTTTCTATAAGAGAAGCAATTTTTTCACCTTCAGAAACAATTCCCGTAAGTGAGTGTGCAGGAAGAATCTGTGCAACACCAACTGTTTCCTGTCCTCCTGCAATCCCCGTTGCAGTAAGCGGTGAAATTATTACAGAAAAAACCGCAAAGGCATTTGCGTACTACGGAATTGATAAAATCAGAGTTGTAAAATAATAATGATTTGTCAAACTAAGTGCAACACTTTTTAATCGAATCTTCAAATAAATCCAAAGGTTTTTGGTAATTTAAAACTTTCTTGGGCCTGGCGTTAATCAACGCCAGGTTCTTTTTTAATGTAGCTGGACAAACTCTTGAAAGGTTTCTTCCTTTAGGATA
>JAFOXT010000227.1 GCA_017425745.1 Clostridia bacterium
AACCGTTGAAACAGCAAAGCTCGGAATCAAGGATATGCTTATTCCGGCACTTATCGCCGTTGGCTTCCCGCTTCTTAACGAGTGCCTTAAAAAGCCTCTCAAGCAGGATTTCGGCAAGTTCAGAGCTTTTGTGTTCTGCTACGGAATGGTGCTGTCCTTTATGGTAGCACTTTCGGGAATGGCTTACTACAAAACCGGATCAAAAGCATTCCTCATTTACCTTGTTGCAGGTCTGTTCTTCTTTGTTTCAGATATTATTCTTTCAGCAATTTATTTTACAAGAGACGGCAAAAAGGTTACAGTTACAAGATTTATCTTTAACATAATTGCATATTACGTAGCTCAATACCTGATTGCCGTAACAACATATTTTATTGAAGTATAAATTATACAGGAGGGGATTAATATGTTGCCACTTAAAATAATTATTGCATTAATTACAGGTGTAGGTCTTTTACTTACTTACATTCTTGTATGCTGCAGGAACAGAAATGTTCTCGGCGTTGAAGTAAAAAGTCTTGTAAGCGTTTGCTACATTGCAATTGCAGCACTTTCACTGCTTGAAAAACCGGAAAATTGCAAATTCGGCCTGCTTATTATGGTCGGAGGCGTAATGGGACTTCTTGGTGACGTTTATCTCGACCAGAAGTGGATTCATCTCAATCACAAGGATAAATATCTTATCTTAGGATTTCTTAACTTCGGAATCGGCCATTTGTTCTATATATCAGCATCTGTTATAAATGCACATTTAGGCTTTAAGGATATGATAATTCCTGTTATTATTGCTTTGGGCGTTGCTGTGTTCAACGAGATTCTTGCAAGATTTCTCGACCAGGATTACGGCAAATTCAGATGGATTGTATTCGCATACGGCTTCGTTCTTGCCCTTATGATGGCAACAGCGGGTTCCGCATACTTTAAAACAGACAACATTTCATTTCTTGTGTTTGCAGTCGGTGGAGCTTTGTTCCTTCTTTCCGATGTTGTTCTTTCAGCAATTTACTTTACAAGAGGCGGAAGAAAGGTTACAGTAGGAAGATTCGTTATCAACATTGTAACTTATTATATGGCTCAGTATCTTATTGCACTCACACCGTATTATATTGAATTATAAAAAATATCCGTCAGCTGATAACGGCTGACGGATTAACTTTTTTATTTTAAACTATTTCGCAGCCCTTGTTTACAAAGGAGCAGAGGTAAGCATCATCAAAGCGCTCTTTCATTTCTGCAATGCAATTCTGTGCATCAAAAGCATTGTTGAAAATTCCGAAAACGCTGGGGCCGCTGCCGCTCATACATGATGCAGCAACATTGCTTTCACGCATAATGCCTTTTATAACAACTCTGTCAGGTACATCGATAAACTGCTCAAAAACATTGCCGATGCAGTTGAGATATGACTCTCTGTTGTTTTTGCATACAGAAATAAGCATTTCCCGTGTGTCAAGGTGACGCACTCTTTCGGCAGTATCATAAGCGGAATAAGCAGCACCTGTGGAAACACTCTGGTCGGGCTTTACAATGATTACGTATTCTTCACTGAGGTCGGGAAGATGGGAAAGTACAGTTCCGGTATATTGCGCAAGCATTGTACCGCCGAGAATACAGAAGGGTACATCTGAGCCTACCTTTGAGCCGATTTCTATAAGCTCCTTTTCGCTGAGATTTGCTTCAAAAAGCTTGTTGAGTGCTGTGATTACACCGGCTGCATCAGCACTTCCTCCTGCAAGACCTGCCGCGTGAGGAATTTTCTTGATGATGTCAATTTCAATTCCGCAGTTTTCTTTATTGGTGTATTCAAAAAATGCCTTTGCCGCTTTGTGGGCGATGTTGCTTTCGCCAACGGGAATTGCGGGCACATCACAGGTAATTTTTATATTTTTGGTGTCTGTTTTTTTTACTGTAACAGTATCGTAAATTCCTACCGACTGCATTACCATAAATAAATCGTGGTAGCCATCGGGCAGGGTGGAAAGAATGTCAAGCATAAGATTGATTTTGGCATAAGCCTTAACTGTAACTTGCATATTTTACCTCCTTGGTTAAAGTGTAGTTAACAGATTTATTATACGTTAAATTGAAAATAATATCAACCTGAAAAGGTAAAAAATATATTGTAAAAAATATATTAATATTAGGTTTTGAACTTGACCTTATAAGTTCAATTGTGGTAGAATGATTTGAAAAGAAAAACAGAGTTACATAGTTATATTTTTAAGGAGGATTACCATGGCTTTTACTGTAAAAGGAAAACAGCTTTTCAAAAACGGTTCTCTTTCCTCTCTGTCATTGTTTATCGACCACGGTATCGTTGTTTCCGAAATTCCGGAGAGTGACGGTACTGTTATTTTTTCTGACTCTTATATTCTACCGGGTTTTGCTGATGTACATGTTCATTTGCGAGAGCCGGGTTTTTCATATAAAGAGACGATAAAAACGGGAACACTTGCTTCTGCACACGGCGGTTACACAGCAGTCTGCAGTATGCCTAACCTTAATCCCGTGCCTGACAGTGCGGAAAACCTTCAGAAACAGCTTGATATAATCGAAAAGGATGCTGCAATTGCGGTTTATCCTTACGGCTCAATCACTGTCGGTCAGATGGGCGAGGAGCTTTCCGATATGGAAGGTATGAGCGAAAATGTAATTGCATTTTCCGATGACGGCAGAGGTGTGCAGAGTGATGAGCTTATGGAAAAGGCTATGCTCAAAGCTAAGAGCCTCGGCAAGATGATAGTTGCTCACTGCGAGGTTAACAGTCTTCTTAACGGCGGATATATCCACGACGGTGAATATGCAAAGGCTCACGGACACAGAGGAATCTGCTCAGAAAGTGAATGGCAGCAGATTGAAAGAGATATAAAGCTTGTTGAAAAAACCGGCTGTGCATATCACGTATGCCACATTTCAACAAAAGAGAGCGTTGAAATTATCCGTCAGGCTAAAAAACGCGGTGTGGATATTACCTGTGAAACAGGTCCTCACTATCTTGTTCTTTCAGATAAAGACCTTCAGGAGGACGGCAGATTCAAAATGAATCCGCCACTTCGCTCTGAGGAGGACAGACTTGCACTTATTGAGGGTATCAAGGACGGTACAATTGATATGATTGCAACCGACCACGCACCTCACAGTGCCGAAGAAAAGGGTAAGGGACTCCAAAAGAGCGCAATGGGTATTGTCGGCATTGAAACAGCTTTTCCCGTGCTCTATACCGAGCTTGTGCATAAGGGTATAATTTCCTTGGAAAAGCTTGTTGAGCTTCTCAGCATCAATCCTAAAAAGCGTTTTGGTATAAAAGGCGGTACAGACGACGGTCAGCAGGCTGATTTCTGTGTGGTTGACCTTGACACCGAATACGAAATCAGAAGTGAGGATTTCTGCTCAATGGGCAGAGCGACTCCCTTTGAGGGAAAAAAGGTTAAAGGAAAAATTCTTCACACCTATATCAAAGGTGAAAAAATATTCTAAAAATCAGGAAAGGAAACAGTAAATGAAACAGGGTATTTACAAGGTTGTTTCAAATGAAGCACTTACCGAAACAGTTTTCAGAATGGTTATTGAAGGTGACACTTCAGCTCTTACAAAGCCCGGACAGTTTATTAACTTTACTGTAGAGGGCTGTTACCTCAGAAGACCGATTTCTGTTTGCGATTGGGACGACAGCACAATTACCGTTATTTATAAAGTAGTAGGTGAAGGCACCGAAAAAATGACTGCTTGGAAAGAAGGCTATGAATGTGATGTTCTCACAGGTCTCGGCAACGGCTTCGATGTAAGCTGCAGCGGTGATGAGCCTCTTCTTATCGGTGGCGGTGTTGGTGTGCCTCCTATGTACGGTCTTTGCAAAAGACTTATTGCAGAGGGCAAAAAGGTTAAGGTTGTTCTCGGCTTCAACACAAAGGATGAAATCTTTTATGAAGACGAATTCAAGGCACTGGGCGCTGAAACAGTTGTAACAACAGTTGACGGCTCACACGGAGTAAAAGGCTTTGTAACCGACGCTATGAAGGATATGAGCTATACATACTTCTACACCTGCGGTCCTATGCCAATGTTCAAGGCAATTGAAAAAACTGCAGTTGGCAGCGGTGAGTACAGCTTTGAAGAAAGAATGGGCTGCGGCTTCGGTGCTTGTATGGGTTGCAGCTGCAAAACAAAGTACGGCAACAAGAGAATCTGCAAAGACGGTCCCGTACTCAAGAGGGAGGAGATTATATGGTAAACACAAAAGTAAATCTCTGCGGCTTAGAGCTTGATAATCCCATTATTCCCGCAAGCGGCACCTTCGGCTTCGGCTATGAATTTGCTGAGCTTTATGACATCAACTGTCTCGGCACCTTCTCCTTCAAGGGTACAACACTTGAACCGAGATTCGGTAATCCCACACCGAGAATTGCTGAATGTACAAG
>JAFOXT010000228.1 GCA_017425745.1 Clostridia bacterium
AGAAAGAAAATCGTACAAAGCATCGAACTTTGTACGATTTTGACATTGTTTTGACCTTTTTTTACCCTCTCGGAGTACCTATGTACGCCTTCGGGGTAAAGAAAAGGTCATCTTGTACATTTCTCGAAAGTCTGACAGCTTGTCGAAAAAGATTTTTTCGACAAGCTAAAACAGACCACTGCTTTTTGCAGTGGTCTGTTTCTAATATTTTCACACCTTTATTCGAGAAAGGAAACTGACTTTTAATATGCAAGAATAATATCACAACAGAGAAATAAAATCAAGCATTTCTTAAGAATTTATACCAATTGTAATAATTTCGAAAGGTTTGTACTCAATAACATCTGCTTCGCCTGTTACTTCTTCAAGCATATTAAGTATTTTAACCTTACTGTCAAGAACAATTTTACCTCTTCTGCCGTCCTGCTCTGAAAGTCGGATAACTGTCTTTGTGCCGTCTTCACTTCTTTTTGCACTCTGAAGATAAAGAGGTTCGAATGTGGGAAGCTTCCATTCTACGTCAGCCTTTACAAGGGGTACGTTATACTGGAAAGCAAGGTTATTAATCTTTGCCGAAACTGCGTCGCCATCGTGAGGCATAATCATATAGCAGAAATTGTGCTCACCCATATCGGAAACAACGTCAGGTCTGATAGTTGCACGAAGCAGCGACAGACTCATTACGTTCTTGTGGAAACCTGCACCGTACTTTCCGTCGTTGATTATTGCAATACCGCCGCCTGTTTCTGACATATCGCACCACTTATGGTGACAGCATTCAAAGCGTGCCTGCTGCCAGGTGGTGTTACGGTGGGTTTCTCTTTCAATAAAGCCGGCTGAGGTGTCGCAAAGAGCCTTTCTTGTAAGCACATTACAGCTGAATTCAGCCTTTGCAAGCTTATGCTTTTCATTCCAGTCTACAATATTTTCAACCTCAATGCCTCTGCTTCGTCTGAAAAGACGGATAAGCATTGTCCAGACAGATTTTTCTGTTTTAAGCACAGTCTCAAAGGTAGCGCACTCGCTGTCCTTAGACTTTAACTGAAGCGGTTTTTCGGTTATGATTTCAATCTGCTTATCCTTATAGTTGGGCAGAATATCCCACGCATCGTAGTTACCCGGATTATCGGTATAAATTTTAAGCTTATTGAAATCTCCGTCAGCCCATTCACGTAAGAGCTCTTTATCATAAAGTGAGCTGATTGAACCGTCGGGATTGAACTTAATATTATAGAAAGGTGTTTCAATTGTGTCGCCGAGAGTTATCCATTCACCGTCAAAGCTTTCTCTTTCAATTTCACCGCCTGAAAGAGCATCAAGACCGGGCACAGTAAAGTATCCCTTCTTGCCGTATCTTTCGTTTTCACCCGTTTCATCTTCTATGAATGTGAGAGCATCACGTCTGAAGTTAAGGGTGTTGAAGTACCTTCCGCCCTCATTTATAATTTCATCAAGGCCTTTTTCAATCTCGGCATAATCCTCCATAGCATCAACATAAACAGGATGAATGTGTGAGCCGGGAAGAATATCGTGGAACTGATTGATAAGGAACTTTTTATAGAGCTCTGTCAGCTTTTCTGTATTGAAATCCTTCCTCATAAGAGAAAGCATTTCTGCCGTACGGAACTTGAATTCAAGACTTCTGTTAAGCTTTTTAAGGTCGCTTTTTGTAGTGAAGGTACCTCTGTGCATTTCAAGGTAAAGCTCACCGTCCCAGGTTTCAAGCTCAGTGTTACCCTTGAGGTTCTTTTCAAGGAATTCTGCACCGGAAACGTGTTCGCACTTAGGCATAACAGAAAGCTTGTTGAAGCGGTGCATCATTTCAATCATTTCTTCGGTACAGCCGCTTCCACCGTCACCGTAGCCGAACATATTGAGCGTCTGTCCCCCACTGTCTTTATCAATGTATGCCTCCCAGTTTTCCTGAATCTGTGAGGGCATATTCCATGTTATGAAATGTGTAGGCGGCACGCATGCATAAACCTCACTGCCGTCAATACCCTTCCAGATAAAGTTGTTGTGCGGAAATCTGTTTGTATCATTCCAGGTTGACATCTTGTTAGAAACAAAATAGTCAACACCACTTTTCTTAAGTATCTGCGGAAGAATCCATGAGTTACCGAAAACGTCGGGAAGCCACGCATTATTCACCTTTTTGCCGAACATTCTCTTGTAGGTCTGCTGTCCGTAAAGACACTGACGGATAAGAGATTCAGCTGAAGGCACATTACAGTCGGGCTCAACATACATAGCGCCTACAGGCTCAAACTGACCGTTAGCAACCTTTTCCTTAAGCTCTTCAAAAACCTCGGGATAATACTTTTCAAGAGTTTCATACACATAAGGCTGTGTATGAGTGTACTTGAAGTCGGGATACTTATCCATAAGACGAAGCTGAATAAGTACAGTACGCAGATTTTTCTGCACTGCGTGTATTCTTCTCCAATAATAAGCAACATCAAGGTGGCTGTGAGCAATAAGTGCCACATCACCGTTACCTTTGTAGTTATCGTTGGCGTAAATCACTTCGTCAACATACTTCTTAGCTTCGACTACACCTGAAAGCTCGTCAGAATCGAAGTCAATAAGATTCATTGCATTGTTAAGCTCTTTATTGAGAAAAGCTCTGTAATCCTCGTTGAAAAGCTCACTCTTTGCAATATCTAAAAGCAGTTCAAAATCGTATACCAGATCCTGTACCTCGTGATTAACAGTACAGATATATGCGCCCTCAAAAATCTGACGGCAGCCACGCACTGAAAGTGATTCAGGGTTGCGCTCATCGTCGGGCTTTGAGCGGTTATAGCCCATCATATCAAAATGAAGGGTTTCCTTGTCGTTGATATAGGGAGAAAGGAGCATTCTCTCTCTGTTGGGGTCAACACCGCCGATGTATTTTCCGTTCACCTTTACGCAGATTTCTGCCGCAGTTTTAAGCGAAAACCAAAGCTCTTTCCCCTGAAGCTCCTCAGGTATATTTACATCTGCCTTGATAAATGCAGTGCCGTCGGGAGTGAAGTACATATCGCCCTTTTTAAGAGGTCTGTAGTCCTCACTGTAATAGTCAAACTGCATTTCGCTGACTTGTCTTGCATCTTTTATTTCAAGATTTTCAATCTCCCACTTTGAGGAGTAAATATGTCTTTTAAGCCAACCGAAACGAAGGTCGGTCCACTCTTCGGGACGCATTGAGCGTCTTACAACTTTTATGTGTGCCATAGCGACCTTCCTTTCTTATGTATCCTGAAAATAAGGCTTTTTACGGATACCGCAAAGCTCAATTTCAAGCCCTAAATCCCGTTTGATTTC
>JAFOXT010000229.1 GCA_017425745.1 Clostridia bacterium
AGCATGGCTGCGGTTTTAGTCGCCCTGACGGGCTGTTTTAAAGTTTTAATCGCCCTGACGGGCTGTTTTAAAAGTTTTAAGAGTTTTAGGGGTTAAAGACCAAAGTATGAACGAATGGCTTCCTTCCAAAAGTCTAATTCGCGATAACCCTGTGCGATGCGAGGACTACCCTCCATTGGGCAGAAAATGACAGCGGAAATGAAGGTAAACGAGTGGAGTGCAGAAATTCCCGAGCTTTACGATCTTGTGATTTCTGTTAATGACAGTGAAAGAACTTATGAGTATATCAGGGAGAAAGTAGGCTTCAGAACCGTAAAAATTGATGGAGAGAAGTTCCTTTTCAATGAAAAGCTTATTAAATTCAAGGGTGTAAATCACCACGATACCCACTATATCAACGGTTATGTTATGAGCGGTGAAGATCTTCTTAAGGATATTACTCTTATGAAGGAATTCAATGTAAACGCTGTCAGAATGTCACACTATCCTCCTGACCCCATTCTTATCAGACTTTGTGATGAATACGGCCTTTATGTAATTGATGAGGCTGATATAGAAACCCACGGCACTCAGGTTGATCTTGATCTTAAATTTACTGCTAAGCCTAATCTTATCAGTAACGACAAGGAATGGCTTCCGAGAATGCGTGACAGAGTGCTGAGGCTTTATCACAGAGATAAAAACCATCCTTCAATTACAATGTGGAGCCTTGGTAATGAGTCAGGCGGTTGGAAAAATCAGGATGCATGTTACGAAATGCTCAAAAATCTTTCAGAGCTTCCAGTACACTATGAAGGTGTTATCCGCACACCGAGAGGCAGCTATGATGTGATTTCTGAAATGTATCAGCATCCTTATGTGGTTAAAAAAATCGGTGAGCATAAATTCCTTAAGCGTTATAAGAATAAGCCATATTATCTTTGTGAATATTGCCATGCAATGGGTGTAGGCCCCGGTGCCCTTGAAGATTATTGGGAAATTATCTATGCTCACGATAATCTTACAGGCGGTTGCATCTGGGAGTGGGCTGACCATTCGGTTTACGATGAAAACGCCAAGTATAAGTATACCTACGGCGGCGACCATGGTGAAGTATATCACGACGATAATTTCTGTGTTGACGGACTTTTCTATCCTGACAGAACACCTCATACAGGTGCTTATGAAATGAGAGAGGTTTACAGACCCGTCAGATGTCAGAGAATGGGCTCTAATGATTATATATTCAAGAATACAAACGCTTTTCTTTCTGCTGATATCTATAATGCAAAATTCGAGCTTCTCAAAAACGGTATTGTAACAGAAAGCGGCGAATTCAAGCTTTCTGCAGCTGCAGGCGAAAGCGAAAAGATAAGTCTTGACTATTCAGCAATCGACGAAAACAACGATTGGCATATAAAGTTCATTTATACCGACAAAGATGGAAAATATATCGCTAAAGAGCAGATTGCACTTTACGAAAAGGTAAAGGAAGTTGTTAAATCCGAAGGCAAAGCTACCTATGAAAAGAAGAGCGATAAGATAACTGTTAAGTTTGATGGTGGTGAAGCTGTTTTCTCAAAAGAAAGCGGAGCTCTCATCAGCTACAAGCTTCAGGGAAAAGAAATGCTCAGCGGTAATAAAGGCTTCACTCCCAATATTTACAGAGCTTATCTTGATAATGACAGAAACATTGTTAAAGGCTGGAAGAAGGCAGGTTATGATAAGCTTGAAGCTTCAATGAAGCTTGACGGTGTAAAAGAAAAAGACGGCGGAGTAGAAATCGAATCAGAAGGCACCCTTAAATTCAACGGAAAAACTGTGTTTGAAAGCGAAATCAAATATATGGTTTATGCCGACGGTTCAATAAGAGTGAAAACTGAGCTTGAAAGAAAAGGCTTTGCCTTAGGCAAGATTGATATTCCGAGATTCGGTCTTAATGTGCATCTTGATAAGTCTCTCGAAAATGTAAAATATTACGGCCTCGGTGACAAGGAAAATCTTCCTGACTTTGATGCCCAGAGTACTTTAGGTGTATATGAAGCAAAGGTAAGCGACCTAAATGTTGATTACATCAAGCCTCAGGATAACGGCAACCACGGCAAAACAAGATATGCAAGCTTTACCGATGAAAACGGAAAGGGAATTGAATTTTTCAACAGCAAGAATTATTTCTCATTCAGTGCACACCGTTATAGCGAAGAAACTCTCTGCAACAGCAGACACATCGAAGATATTAAGGATGATGGAATCATTTCAGTAAACATTGACGGCTTTATGCGCGGTACAGGTACAAACAGCTGCGGACCCGATACTCTCGGTAAGTATAAGATTGATTTTAAGAAAGAACTTGAATTCAGCTTCTGGATTGTGCCTAAAAAGTGATAATTTTGTATAAGTCGCACATAAATTAATAATCATATTTGGTTGAAAGAACTGTTATATTTTTCTTGAATATAACAGTTCTTTGTGTTATAATTACTCTGATAATGTGCAGA
>JAFOXT010000230.1 GCA_017425745.1 Clostridia bacterium
AAAGACATTTACAATTGAAGTGCTTCCCGGAAAGACAAGCAAGATAACCACAACCGAATCCGATTCAGCAGTTAAGCTCACCTGGAACAAGGTTAAGGGTGCAACAGGCTACAGAGTTTACCTCTATAATACAAAGACAAAGAAGTATGAAAAAGCAGGGGATACAACAGGAACATCATATACTGTTAAAAAGCTTAAGAGCGGCACAACCTATAAGCTTGCGGTAAAGGCATATACAAAGGTTGGCAAAACAGTTTACTGGGCATCCTCGTATGCAGAAGCAACAACTGCAACTAAACCGTCTGCACCGGTTGTAAAGACCAAGGCAGGCTCAAAAAGGGTAACTCTTACCTGGGACAAGGTAACGGGTGCCTCCGGTTATCAGGTATATATGATGAATAATGATGGTAAGTTTGAAAAGCTTGCTACCACCAAGGAGCTTAAATATGTAAAGATCGGCCTTGAAAAAGGTACATCATATTCATTCAGAGTAAGAGCCTATAAAAAAATCGAGGGTAAAACACTCTACAGCTCATATAAAACCTATACAGTAAAAGCAAAATAAGCAAAATGCACAAAAAACAGCCCATCTTTAAACGGTGGGCTGCTCTGTTTTTCTGGGTTAAAAAAGGCAATTACATCTTAATTATAGTGCATATTATATAAAATATAAAAAGATTGTGGAAAACTATTGACAAATAAGTGAGCCTGATATATAATAAGGGTGCAATCAAAAAGAAAGGGGTGTTACCAATGTACTGTTTAGTTTAAACCGTACGATTTGATAATACTTGTAGAAAAAATAAGTATAGTATAAATTACCGTGAAGAAGGTAATAAAAAAGCTCCCTTTGAAGTGTAAATCATCGGGAAGCACCTGAAAAGTAGAATGTCAGATCGATACGTTGAATCGAAAATTTATATATAACCTGTGTTCTCTGATATAAGGAATATCTCAGGGCACAGTAAGGAGAAATGCGGATCCAGAAGAATCCGTGATGAAGAAAAGCTGTTTAAGACTTTCAGGAAAAAGAGAAAGTCGATCGGATGTAGTGATTGACTCGGAAAGTATTGAACAGAAAATATGGAGAATATAAGCTGAAAATTTTTCATAACAAAGCTTCAGAAGAAAATGAAATACTGAATAGAAGAGTATATAGCTTTGTTGTATGAATAACAGGGCAGTTAAACTGAAAAAAAGAATTCAGAAAAAGCCGAATAAATAAGAAAGAAGATTCATAGAAAAACCAGCTTAGTTTAAAACAGAATATTTACCTATAACAAAAATACAATTGAATTTATATATGATACCGACAGAGTGATAACTTTGTCGGTATTTTTTATTTTGTGTAAATGTTTTGTGACAGAAGGTGGGCGGGGAGTGTCTTATATTGACAAAAAGGTAAAAATATGGTAGAATGTTCAAGATATTTTAACAGTAGGTTATTAGTAACCGAAGGAGAAATAAAAAATCAAAATTGGAGGCAAACAATTATGTTACATCCGGTAGTTGCAATGGCAATCGGTATCGTTGTAATGATGCTGCTTGTTATCTTTACCAAAATGCACGCATTCCCTTCACTCATTATCTCCGCAATTCTTATCGCAGTTCTTGCAATGCCCTTCGGACCTGAAGGCGCTGTTGTAGACACACTCACTGCTTGCGTAAGTACCGTTACAAAAGGCTTCGGTAACACTATGACAAGCATCGGTATCGTAATCGGCTTCGGCTGTATTATGGGTATCTTCCTTGAAAAGAGCGGCGCTGCAAAGCGTATGGCTCTTACAATTCTCAAGCTCGTTGGCGTAAAAAGATGCGACATTGTTCTCGGTCTTACAGGTTTTGTTGTTTCAATTCCCGTATTCTGCGATTCAGGCTTCGTAATTCTTTCATCACTCGCTAAGGAATTTTCACGTCTTACAAAGAAGTCAATGGTTGGCCTTGGCGGTATTCTCGGTATGGGTCTTTATATCACACACTTTATGGTTCCGCCCACACCCGGTCCTCTTGCCGTAGTTTCAACCTTTAACGAAAACGGTCTTAATATCGACCT
>JAFOXT010000231.1 GCA_017425745.1 Clostridia bacterium
AAGTAGTAGTTTACTGTTGTGCCGCCGCTGTTGTAGCTTTCAAGAATCATTCTCTTGCCGCCAAGCTCAACCTCAGAAACCTTTACATTCTTGATTTCTTCCTCTGAGTAGCTTTCCTGAAGTGTTCCTGCCATATCAAGACCTTCTGTATCACCCATAAGCTCTGCGGGAAGCTTTGTGTACTTCTTCCAGTTATCAATGATAAGGTATGTGGTGTTTGTGCTGCCGATATAGATAACCTTTGCGTCAAGGTTAATTCCTTCAGAACTCATTGAGGTTTCTACATAAGTGTTGCCGTTTTTAACAGCCATAATTACAGGTGTACTGCCAAGCTCTTCATCTTCCATTGTGGTTTCCATAAGGAAGGTGCCGCTGCTGATAGCCTGATGATACTGCTTGATTCTGAATGCCTCAAGTCTGTAAGGATCCTTTTCTGTAGCTGACGGAGCTGTTGTTGAACCCGGTGTCTGCTGAGGCTTTTCGTTCTTTCCTGCAGTTGTAGGCTCACCTGAATTGTTTGTTGTGGGAATTGTTGTTGAAACTGCACCGGTATAATCGTCAGGATTGATTTCAACATCAATGTTGGGTCCTGTGTATGACGAGGCTGTGCTGCTTTCTGTAACATCAACATCAACGGGCTTTTCGCTCACACCGAAAAGTGTGTACCACACACCGCCTATTGCAGCAACAATGATAGCCAGTATACACAAAAAAATGTTTCTGAGAATCTTTTTCATAGGTTGCTCCTTCTGTTTAAATTTTCTCTCCGTTTTATTCTAAGGTCAAGAATAACAGAAAATACTGACAAAATAAATAACTACAATGTAAACCTTATGTTAAAGTATGTTCTGCTTTTCTTAAGATTTTAAGGGTTCTGTGAATAAAGAATTAAATACCTTATTCTGTAAGCGCTTTTACAAGAGGAACTACCTTGTCAATGTCGGAAAGCTCAATTGCGCCCTTATCTGCAAGTGAAGCTGTTTTCGGGTCAATGGGAAGCTTTGCAAGCACGGGAAGACCGAACTTTTCTGCAATTTCATCTGTTCTGCTTTCACCGAAGATTGAATGCTGCTTTCCGCAGTCGGGACATTCAAAATAGCTGAAGTTTTCAACAAGGCCAAGAACAGGAATGTTCATCATTTCTGCCATTTTGATTGCCTTGCTTACAATAAGACCAACGAGATCCTGAGGTGTTGTGACAACAATAATTCCGTCAACCTTAAGGTTCTGGAAAACTGTAAGGGGTACGTCACCTGTTCCCGGAGGCATATCAACAAACATATAGTCAACATCACCCCACGCAACGTCGGTGAAGAACTGCTGAATAACACCGCTGATAACAGGACCTCTCCATACAACGGGAGAATCCTTTTCGGGAAGAAGAAGGTTGACAGACATAATTCTGATGCCTGTTTTTGAAACTGCAGGAAGCATACCTGTAGCATCAACCTGAGCCATACCGTCAACACCGAACATTTTGGGAATTGAGGGACCTGTTACGTCTGCGTCAAGAATAGCTGTCTGCTTTCCCATAGCCTGAGTTGCCGAAGCAAGCATAGCTGTAAGAGATGACTTGCCTACGCCGCCCTTACCGCTTACAACGGCGTATATCTTTTTAATATCTGAATATTCGTTTTGCTTAAGATGAGGATCCTTATCCTTACATCCTTCTGCTGATGAGCATGATGAACAATTGCCTGAACATGCACTCATTTGTAACACTACCTTTCTTTACTTATATATAATTATATATAATAATACAAAAAACAGTCTTTGTCAATTTATTTGAATTAACAAGCGGTAAATTTTTACATCATAAACCGCCTTTGTTTTTCTCAGCTCTCAGTAAGATGAAATTAGTTAAAATGTACATAAAATTCCTAAGAAATTCTGCAAAGGCGAAAAGTAAAAAAACAGGGCAAAAATAGTTTTCAACACACCCACATTCTTAAAGTTAAGGTTATTCACATCAAAAACTATAGTAAAATGGGGAGTTTTGCACTTTTTCCGCAGAGTTTTCCACAGACTTCTGTTAAAAAGTGTGTGGAAAATGTTGAAAACTACCTTTGGTAAAAGAATACAAAATCCTCAGATTTTTTTGTATTCTTTTTACCACCGCCAAAATTAGTTTCGTAAATTTGCACAAAATTTTTCCGCTTCAATCCATAGAATAAAAAGCCCATCTTAATATAAAAATAAAAAGGAAAGCTCTTTATGAAAGGAAATTTTTATGATTAAAGGTGTCAATCACAGGGTTGTTGAAGTAAGCGATACAGGCAGCGAATATTTTGAGAAAATTATGTTTTTTGTAAATCCAGATTATGCCGCTTTAAGCGAGGGTAAAATCAGAGAAAAAGCAGGCGCTATTGCCAAGGGCTCCTCTGCTCCGCCGCAAAACAAAGCCCGCAAAAGAAGCCTTGCAGAAATTCTCGGAATCGTAACCGGTTGCCTTTTCTGCCTTGCCTCGGGTATTCTTCTCGGAAGGCTGGGTTAAAGCTGAAGGCAGGGCGCCGATAACTGCACAAATTATGTGCAGTTGACAAAAGCACGGATTTTTGAAAAATCCGTGCTTTTGCCTGAAGAAAATTTTCTTTAAAAATTTTCTTCAATCGGCGCCCGTGCAAACCGCTGCAAACAAAAATTCCCGCCATTGCTGACGGGAAGATTTTATTCATTTAATCAGAATTTGAAGATTTCTGCAAAGTATTCAAAGATACGGTTGAATCTTGCGAAGATTGACTGAACAAGCTCCCAGAAGGTTACTGTGTCAATTGTGTCAACAATTTTGTACTGAGCAACAAAAACTGTGTCTTCGTTAATAGCATCTGTGCTGCCGAAGTAGTAAAGAGTACCGCTTTCGTCGCCCTTCTTTGTAAAGCCCTTGAAAGTGTATGTTCTTGTTTCAGTTCTTGTGTAGTTGTCTTCAGTTACGTTGTAGTCATCGCTGAATTCTCTGGGCATATCAAGAAGCCATGCTTCCATTTCTGCTGCAGGAACTACCTCGCCCTTTTTAACCTCTTTAGGGCCTACTGTAACTTCTACCACTTCACCTGAGCCGTCAACTACAAGGTAAGTAACATACACATACGCATTTTCTTCACCCTCAGCAAAAGCCATTACGCCGAAGCATGAAAGGAGCATAATTGCTGCAAGGAAAACTGATATTAACTTTTTCATTCGGAATACCTCCACATTATAATGTTTTATAGATATACTATCATACTTTGATTATAAAACATGAACGTGGGTTTGTCAATAATTTACTTAAATATTTTACTACCTTACAAAATCCTGAACTGTTTTTTGTACAACTTTACCAAGGGCATCAAAATCCATCTCATCAATATATAATTTTTCAAGACTGTCGTGAACCTCTTTTGCCTTTTTTAGGCAATTTATACTCTCTTTTATAAGCTCACTCTGAAGTCTGCGGTTAAAGGACAGCTGCTTACGGTGCTTCTGTGCACCCTCATACATAAACCGACCCGAGTGAAGCACTCTATCAAAAACAAGGCCCGTATTGTGCACACTTCTTTCGCTTATAAGTGCCAGACCCGCCTTCGGAATTATAATATGCTCACACTCACCCTTTGGAGAAAGAGGACAGTAGCAGAAATAAACATCGTAGCCCCGTTTTACTGCAAGCTCACCGATACGGTCAATCAGAAGTGCGCTTATGTGGGAGTATTCGTCCTCAACACCAATAATTCTGTAAGCCTTTTTCATAACAGTATCTTTAAAGAAAATTTTGCCTTCAGGCGAAAAAGCACTTATAAAACGGCGTCTTTTTTTACCCGGCAAGCCTCCTTCACGGGGCAGCTCACGGTTTACAAACCGCAGAGCGTATGAGTAGATTTTTTCACGGTTAACAAAGGGTGCCGTCAGGCGGATATTTTCCTCCTTCAGCTTACCTGCAGCCGAAAGATAAGCTGTGCTTCGTCTGTGATGAAGAGAATTTTCAAGAGTAAGACGGCGAATTTCCTCACCTTTTTCAAAGAGAGCCCTGTCATTCCAGAAGTCGCCCGTATTGATAATTTTCTCTGAAGCGCCGGGAAAAATCGGTTCAAGGGTATGGGGCGAGGTTCCGTCTGCAACAGAAAGGCCTGCTGACGGAACAATTACTCCGTCAAGGCTTTTCGGGTCACTTGCACAATAGATACGTTCCGTAAAAAGCCCTTTTTCCTCAGCAGCTGATGCAAACGCATTGATTATTCCGGATTTTCCCGTACCGGGACCGCCCTTGATTATAACCGCTCTGTCTGTGCCGTAAGGATTATAAAGCTCGTCAAAAAATGATACAAAGCCATATGGTGTATTTGCGCCGAGAAAAAAGCTAACTGTGTCTGCCATAAAAATCCTCCCATAAAGTGCAAAAATAGCTATCAATACAGTTTATTCAGGGGCAGATTTTTTGTTAAAGTATATTTTTTCGCTTTAAAGCGGCAATTTAGCGAAAGTTTTTTCGTATTACTATTGAAATTTTACGGATTTTAGTATAAAATAACCATACAATTAAAATAAATAAGTGTTTTTTTACCATATATTTGGAGGTTTTTTATGAATTATTCACTTACAAAGAAACAAGCAAAAGACCTTATCAAGGGTAAGCTTTCACATTATTTCGGTGTAACTGCTGAAGAAGCAACCGACGAGCAGTACTACAAGGCTGTGGCTCTTATTGTGAAAGACCTTATGCATGACGGTCTTGTTGACTTCAGAGCTGACAAGAAAAATGCTGACTCAAAGAAGATTTACTACCTCAGCATGGAATTCCTTATGGGCCGTTCACTTAAGAACAACCTTTACAACCTTAACCTTACAAAGGTTATGACTGACGCTCTTAAGGATTACGGTATCAAGCTTGAAAAGCTTTATGAATGCGAGCCTGATGCAGGTCTCGGTAACGGCGGTCTCGGCAGACTTGCTGCCTGCTACCTTGACGGTCTTGCAACTCAGGGCTACTACGGTATGGGCTACAGTATTCTTTACGAATGCGGTATCTTCAAGCAGAAGATTATTGACGGTTGGCAGACAGAGCTTCCCGACTTCTGGCTTCCCGGCGGCGAGGTATGGCTCAAGAGAAGAGAAAAGGACATCTGCAAGGTTTATTTCGGCGGTGAAGTAATTGACCGTTGGGATGCACACTACCACAGTGTTGAGCTTAAAAATGCTGACGAAATTATTGCTGTACCCTATGATATGTATGTAAGCGGTAAGGACGGCAAGGCAATTTCTGTTCTCCGTCTCTGGAAGAGTGAGGCTCCCGCACTTGAACTCAGCCACTTCAACCAGGGCCAGTATATGAAGGCTGTTGAAAGACAGGCTATGGCTGAGGTTATCAGCAAGGTTCTTTATCCTGCCGACAACCACTACGAAGGTAAGAGCCTTCGTCTTAAGCAGCAGTATTTCCTTGTTTCTGCTTCAGTTCAGGATATTGTAAGCAGACATCTCCGTCACGAGACAACAATGGAAAACTTTGCACAGAAAAACGCAATTCACATTAACGATACTCACCCCACACTTTCAATTCCCGAGCTTATGCGTATTCTTCTTGACGAATGTGGCTACGGTTGGGACGATGCGTGGAACATTGTTTCTCAGGCAGCTGCTTACACTAACCACACAGTTATGAAGGAAGCTCTTGAGTGCTGGCCTGAAGACCTCTTCAGAAGCCTTCTTCCCAGAATTTATCAGATTGTCAAGGAAATTGACAACAGATACAGAAGCCACATCTGGAACACAACCTTCGACGCAGGCAAGGTTGAAGAAATGGCAGTTATTTCAAACGGTGTTATCAGAATGGCTAACCTTTGTGTTGCTTGCTGCCACAGTGTAAACGGTGTTTCAGCGCTCCACAGCCAGATTCTTAAGGACACTGTATTCAACGAATACTACAAGCTCACTCCCGACAAGTTCAAAAATGTAACAAACGGTATTGCTCACAGACGTTGGCTCTGTCAGTCCAACCCTCTTCTTACAGATTATATTACTGAGCTTATCGGTGACGGCTTTATCTATAACGCAGACGAGCTTGAAGGTCTTAAGAAGTTCGCTAAGGACAAGAAGGTTCTTAAGAAAATCGGCGAAATCAAATTAGAAAACAAGAATGAATTCGCAAAGATTGTCAAGGAAAGAACAGGCATTGAAATTGACCCCAATTCAATCTTCGACGTACAGGTTAAGCGTCTTCACGAATATAAGCGTCAGCACCTCAACGCTTTCCAGATTATTGCAAAATATCTTGAAATCAAGGATAATCCTGATGGCGATTTCGTTCCCCACACTTACATTTTCGGTGCAAAGGCTGCTTCAGGCTACTTTGTAGCAAAGAAGATTATTTCTCTTATCTGCGCTCTTGCTGACCTTATTAACAACGACCTCGATATGAAGGGCAGACTTAAGGTTGTTTATCTTGAGGACTACAATGTTTCACTTGCTGAAAAGCTTATGCCTGCTGCTGACATCAGCGAACAGATTTCACTTGCAGGTACAGAGGCAAGCGGTACAGGTAATATGAAGCTTATGATCAACGGTGCTCTTACTCTCGGTACACTTGACGGCGCCAACGTTGAAATCAACGAAGCTGTAACTGATGAAAATATGTTCCTCTTCGGTATGACAACTCCCGTTGTTAACGACCTTCAGAGAACAGGCTATGTTCCTATGAACTATTATAACAACAACGCTGAGCTCAAGAGAGTAATCAACTTTATCCAGCAGGGCATAGGCGGCAAGCAGTTCCCCGAAATCGGCGACACAATCATCCACCACGATCCCTACATGGTACTTGCAGACTTCGCTGACTACAAAATGGCTCAGAAGAAGATTGACGAGGTATGGAAGGACAGAGAAAAGTGGAACAGAATGTCACTTATGAACATCGCAGGCGCAGGCAGATTTGCTGCTGACAGAGCTATCAACGATTACGCAAGAGACATCTGGAACACAAAGCCTGTAAGATGATGTATAAGGCAGTAATTTTTGACCTTGACGGAACTCTTCTGGACACCCTCAGAGACCTTTACAATTCGGTGAATCACGCACTGAGAACCTTCGGATTTCCCGAAAGGACAATTGACGAGGTGCGACGATTCATCGGCAACGGTGTAAAAAAGCTTATGGAGCGTTCAACGCCTGAGGGTACTGACGAAGAAACAAACGCAAAATGTCTTGACTGCTTCCGCGCTCACTATTTAGTGCATATGGCTGATAACACAGCGCCTTACGACGGCGTGAATGAGCTTATCGCAAAGCTCAGAGAAAAGGGTGTTCGTACGGCAGTTGTTTCAAACAAGCTTCACTCCGCAGTGGTTGACCTTTGCAAGGATTACTTCGAGGGCATTGAAGAAGCTATCGGCGTTTCTGTTGAAGCAGAAAGAAAGCCCAACCCTGTAAACGTGCTTAAGGTGCTTGATGCTTTCGGCATCACTGCAGACGAGTGTATTTATGTAGGTGACAGCGAGGTTGATGTGCAGACTGCACACAATGCAGGAGTAAAATGCATCGGCGTTACCTGGGGCTTCCGTGATGAAGCGGAGCTTAAAGAAAACGGTGCAGACTTTATAGCCCACACCGCAGAGGAAGTTTATAATCTTATATAAAAAGACCACCCTTCGGGGTGGTCTTTTTATAGAGTTGAAAGTTAAGAGTTGAGAGTTAAGATGTGGTCGCGCCTTTATATTTCTGCAAACAGATAGTTATACTCTGCGGAATTTCTATTTACAAAAAGGGTAAAGAGTTAATTTTATCCGCCTTTACAGATTTACAATATAAAAACTCAACCCGCCGAATAAGCTCAGTTCCCTTGGCGGGTAGTTTGTAAAGATTTGCTGTGATTAAAATCGGATATAATTGGAGCGAAGCGACCTTTATCTTAACTCTCAACTCTTAACTCTCAAAATAAAAACCGCCTCAAGGGCGGTTTTTGTTATTTTGATGCAACCATTTCGGTATACATATCACAGATTTCATCACTGTCGCCGTAAGCAATAACCTGACCCTTTGTAAGAATAATAGCCTTGTTACAAAGCTTGCGGACTCTTTCAGTGCTGTGTGAAACATAAAGCACTGTTACACCGTCTGCCATCATATCCATAATTCTCTGCTCACTTTTTTCCTTGAAAGCCGCATCACCAACGGAAAGCACCTCGTCAAGAATAAGTACATCAGGCTTTACGGCAGTTGCAATAGAAAAACCAAGACGGGTTTTCATACCTGAGGAATAGCTCTTCATTGGTGAATTGATAAACTCACCAAGCTCGGAAAACTCAACAATTTCGTCGTACTTCTCTTTGATGAAGCTTTTTGAATATCCCATTGTTGCACCGTAGAGATAAATATTCTCAGCACCGGAATAGTTCATATCAAAGCCGGCACCAAGCTCAAGCAGCGGAGCAATTACACCCCTTACCTTAACCTCGCCCATTGTGGGCTTAAGTACACCTGCAACAGTTTTAAGAAGGGTACTTTTACCGGCACCGTTGAAGCCCATAATACCCACACGGTCGCCTTTTTTAACCTTGAAGCTTACGTCCTTAAGCGCCCAGAATTCGTTGTAGGAAAGCTTACGGGTAAGAAAACGGATTACATATTCTTTTGCATTGTCAACACGCTCTCTGCTTAGATGAAAGAGCATACTTACGTGACTTACTTCAATTGCATATTTTGACAAATTATCTCACTCCTTCGGCACAAATTAAATGTGGAGAATGAACTTATCCTGCTTTTTATAGAAGGCTGCAAAACCGATTGCACAGCAGACAAGGGCAAATACACTGCAGTAAATCAGATCCTCAACGCTGAAATAAGCCATAAACTCAGTTGAGTGGATTATTGCAGCACGGAACATTCCGATAATTCCGTACATAGGATTAAGCTTCAGCAGTGAAGCCTGCCATGAGCCTTCTGCAAAGCCAAGGCGGTCTATTGTATACACGATAGGTGTAAGATAGAAAAGCAGGAGAGTGAAAATATCGTAAAGATTTTCAACGTCCTTGAAGAATACGTCAAGAGTTGCAAGAATCATACCCACACCGAGGCTGAGGAAAAACAGCACGATTATAGGTACAACCGCAAAAATTATCTGCCACGAAACGGCAACAGGATTTACCTTTATAATGTTATAGAAGGTCATTACCGCAACAAGTACAATAATGGAAATAAGGAAGGTTACAAAATTTGAAAGTATACCTGCCATAGGATAAATATACTTGGGCACATAAACCTTTTTAATTATAGAGGTATGTGAACGGATAGACTTCATTGCTCTTTTTGTGGACTGCACAAAAAACTGATGCAGAAGTCGGCCCGAAAGAAGATAAACGGGATAGTTAACCACCTTTGCAGAATCTCTTCCGAAAAGGTTGTTGAACACGAAGGCAAGAACAATCATAGTAAGCAAGGGCTGAAGAAAAGTCCAGAGTACACCCAGAACTGAATTTCTGTACTGCAGCTTTATATTTTTCATTACAAGCTCACCGAGAAGATAACGGTACTTCATAAAATTTCCCGTATGCTTACTGAATGTGGGTTTTTTAGCCAATACTTACGCCTCCTTAAAGGTATTTACAAGCTATTATAACACAACCCTGATTTTTTTACAATAGTAAAGTTTCTGCACTTTAAAAAAGAAGCTTTAAGGTAAGCTTAAGCTTGACCGATTATACTTAAGCTACAAAAGGAGGTCAGGATATGAACAGTGAAAGACCCGTTCTTGTCTGCGTAACGGCACAGCAATCTTCAGAAAACCTTGTAAAGGCAGGAAAGAATATTGCAGAAAAAAGTGCCTGCCCTCTTGAGGTCGTTTCCGTGCTCCCTCTTTGCAAGGTAAACGAGCCCGTTGACAACGGGATAATTGAAAAGCTTTTTCAGCTTTCAAAAAGCTACGGCGGCGAAATGGCGGTTTATTTCAACGACGACCCTATACTCACCGTTTCCGCCCACATTGCAAAAAGAAAGCCGCTGACTATTGTCACAGGTTTTCCGGGAGAAAACAGTAACAGCTTTATTGACCTTATCCGCTCGCTTTTTCCGGAAATGCCTATAAGCATGGTCGATTCAGAGGGAACAGTTTATAATATGAAGCCCTCAGAGAAGACTACCCACTAAATTAAAATTTTCTCATTTTTGTTTTTTCATTAATTTTCCCCTTTTATGCAAAGAGCTCCACTTTTGTGGGGCTCTTTGCTTTACTCTGTTGCAATTTGACATTGTTGTTCTTGTGCGTTTATCGACAGTCTGTGCAAAGAGCTCCGCTTTTGTGGGGCCCTTTGCTTTATTAAAAATACTTTTACCCGCAGCCTGATGCTTGAAAAAGCTGATTCATTATGATATATTAAAAATATAACGGAGGTGAAAATATGTTTGACGGTCTTGTTTCAGTTTTTAACCCCTTCAATAACACTCAGCTTACGGCAATATGCGAATTCCTCAGCAAAAAAGAGGCAGAGGGTCTGAAGCTTTTTAAGTACACAAGCGGAAAAATCACCTTTAAAAAGGCTCCGCCTGCAAAAGCGCGTTACTGCGCCGTTGTTAACAGAAGTGTACGAGCAGACG
>JAFOXT010000232.1 GCA_017425745.1 Clostridia bacterium
AAGTGCATAGCAAAGGTTGGGAAGAATGCCGAGAACTGTGTTAAGAGGAGCATTACCAATCTGTTCAACAAAACCGAAAATGGGTCCGAGGATTTCCTTGATAATAGCAGCAACATCGTTTGTTTTTGTGATGTGCTCTGTTTCAATTACAGAAACATTTGTGTATGAAATGCCGAGAGCTTCAAAAATGGGAACAATAAGATTTGCGTAACCGCTACTTGCTGTTGCACCGAGTTTAAGAGAAACTGTAGCAATTGAAGCTGTAGCAAATTCTGCAATTTCGCCGGGATTCCAAGGCTTGTTTGCGATAAGAGCAAGGAGAAGAGGCTTAAGACCTTCAACAGCGTCGTCGAATCTGTCATAGAAGAAATTCTTAAGTTCGTCGCCTGCCATACCAGCTTCCTTAGCAGCGTCAACGCCCCAAGTAAGCTTAAGCTTTCCGTTTTCGTCACGGATTTCTACTGAATCCCATGCTGTCTTGTCAAGAATTGTTCTGGGAGTTGTGCCGTCAGCCTTTACGCCGCCTTCGGGATCAAGCATTGTAGTATATGACAAGCCGCCTGTGCTTGCACCGAATTCTTTATCAAAGTTTTTGTACGCAGCGTTGAGCATTGCGATATTGTCTGCGTAAAGATTTTTATCAAGAACTGCTGCAAGAAGGTCGGGATAAACTTCAAAGCCTGTGTTCTGAAGCACACCGTGGATGTTCATCTTGTAGTTAACATCTGCTGTAATGGGATCTGTAACCTTTTGAGGAAGTTCGTTTTCAAATACCTTAGCAAACTCTTTGAGAACGAGGGGATAGAGCATATCAACTACTGTGTTGATAAAGCTGTCTGAAATAATAGCGTTGCTAACGAGATCTGAAAGCATTGTGCTAAGATCAAGACCGAGAGCATCCTTAACAGCTGCGTTTGAAAGGGCTGCATCAATCTTAGCGATTACACTTTCAATCTCACTGTCTTTTGTTACATATTCACCGATACCGTCTTTGTCTGTATCAGCATTTTCACGAGCGATGTCATCAGCTGAGTCTTTTCTTACGATGTCAGCAACTGTGCTTGTCTGGAATGTTGAGAAACCGTATGTAGCAAGGAAATCAGCATAACCGTAGTCAACACCCATAAGTTCGTTGTACTTATTGATTATATCCTGAGTAATTTCAACATTTGGAGATGCAACAAGGAAATCATAAGTTGCAACATTGATACGGCCGATTGCATCAGCAAAAGCCTTGTATTCTGATACAGTAGCCATTACGATCGTTTCGCCGTATGTTTTCTTATAAGCTGAGAAAAGATCATAAGCTGTATTGATTTCGTCTTCAGTTCTGATTCTGAGAACAGTATAAGCATTTCCAATATATGCCATCATGGGCTCATTGAGTTCGTCGAAGAGCTGATTTGCAAGTTCTTTGCCAAGCTCTGTTTCCATAGTTGCAATAAGAGCCTTGAGGTCTGTTACCCATGAATCGTAGTTTATAAGACTTTCAAGAAGAGTTTCTGAATCTTCAGCAATTGCATTCTTGATTTCATCTCTGAATTTTGCATATTCATAAAGGAAGGCTTCGTTAAGACCTGCAATTTTACCAAGTCTTTCAAGCTCAACCTTGAATTCGCCGAGAGTTGTAAGGTAAGTTTCACCGCAAACCTCAACAACGTTAGCCTGAACATAGTTACCGAACTGGCTGATATCATTTGCAATAGTAGCAACTGCAGTAGTAAGCATTGCTTTTGTTACAGTACCTTCGTCAATCATAGCTTCGTTCCAGCCTGCATACATAGCCATGTGTGTATCAGTCTGAGCCTTAAGTCTTACGATACCGTAAACTTCATAGTCATGTCTTACATCTGCGCAAGTAGCCTTGATAGCAGCGATATCAAGATCATAAACTTCAATAATAAGATTCTGTGTAGCTGCTTCAAGTGCATCGTACTCTGCAATCTTTTTTTCAAAAGCTGTAAGATGCTCTAAAAGCTGACTTTCTGTGTAGCTGCTGTAATCAACAGCATTAAGTCTGATGAGTTCTTCAACTGTAGGTGCAAAGCCAAGGAACTTAATAGCATCATCAATATTCTTGATAGCTGCTGCAATCTTCACTTCATCAAAGAAATGGTTGTATACATCTTCGCTGTGAGTGTTGATAACGCTGTCCTTTGCTGTTACAAGAGCATCTTTTACAATAGCAAGTGCATCTTCATCCTCTGAGAGTTCAAGAATGCCTACTACATCAGCTGCATTGATATAATCAGCATAGCTATTGAATACTGATTCTGCGCTTGTGAGAACTGCCTTCTGTGAATCACCGTTGCTAACTGCAATACTGGGAACACCGCCTGTTTTGTTTATGTTCATAGCGATGTGATAGTGGTTTACAGTTACTTCATCACAACCGGATGTTTTTGTTGTAGTATAGTTCTGTTCGAACATCTTAAGAGTATAGGTTGTTGTAAGTGCAAAATTATTAGGAATTGCTGAAATGCTGCTATACTCAAGGAGCTTGTCGTGAACCTTGCTTGTTGTTACAATAAGGGTATTTGTTACTTCGTCAGGAACATTACCTGCTGACTCAGTGTCGTCCTTATCGTCTGTTTCTTTAGTATCAGCATTACGATAATTCATATCAGTCATGTTGAATACTGCAGCAAAGAGCTTTTCAAGGTTATATGTACCGTTAAGAGTAGCAAGCTCTGAATCACCGATGGCAAGCTTGAGATATTTTTCAACCCAACCAAGGTCAGTACAGTTGTCACCGCCGTACCATGCGTCAGCACAGTTCTTGTTGTTGTTGTGGTGTGCATTGTTCTTATACTCGTCAAGGCCCTTGATAGCAGCATCGAGTTTATCGATAACATTATCAAGCTGAACGTAGTGAGCATAAGACTTTGCAGTGAAAGTGTAGGTTCTGCCGTTCTGTGTAACTGTGAAATTACCGTTTTTCAAAGCATCACACTTAGCTGCTGCAACAAAAGCGTCGATTGCACCGGTGTCATTGGCTGCAAAGCCGATTGT
>JAFOXT010000233.1 GCA_017425745.1 Clostridia bacterium
GCGGAGAGTGTAGAAATCAAAGCCGAGATGAAGCTTGTTAACTGCGTTTACACCCTTAATAATAAGGTCGGCAGGAAGCTTCATATCACGAAGCTTTTCGGAAAATTCGCCAACTGCAGTTGAATATCCGCAGTCGGAAACGGTGAGCTTTACATTTTCGGGCAGAGCCTTGTTACCGCTCATCATCATAACTGTTGCGGCACCCATTGAAACACCGTGAAGGAGAATTTTGATATCGCTTCCGAAGGTGTCCTTCATATAGCTGAGCCATTTAAGACAGTCGGGCTCCTCATAGTAACCGAAGGTGCAGTGAAGTCCTTCGCTTTCACCTGAAGCAACATGGTCGGGCATAAATACATTGATACCCTTATTAAGATAGTAATGGGCGATTTTGCAGAATTCACCCTTTGCGTCACTTCTGTATCCGTGAGCACAGAATGCATATACATTGCTTTCTTTTTCGGGCTTCATAAGATAAGCTGTAAGCTTTTCACCGCGTTCTGAAAGCATATGATATTTTTCGCAGCCATACTCTTCAAGCTTTGCAATACCTCTGTTGGTTGCTTCTTCAAGGTGACTCATATCACAGCCGGTTACCTTTGCGGAAAACTCAGGGGAGGGTATCATTTTTCTGTTGAGAAGAAGCTCGTCTATAAGTGTGCAGGCTCCGTAAGCTGCACCTGCAACACCGAGAGCACTGCAAAGAATGATTTTTGTACTTTTCTTCATATCGGCACTTCCTTTAAATATAGTATAGCTTAATTGTAGCACTTTGAACGATTTTTTGCAAGAGTGAAAAATAAGTAGAATCAAGCAAAATTATTTTTTATAATTTTATATTGCTTTTTATGATATAAAGTGGTAAACTGTAGAGTGCATAAATATCAATTGGAAAATTAAGGGAGGAATAAACGTGAAAAAAATCAGAAAAGCGTTGAGTGTATGTCTTGTGCTTTTGCTTATGATGACATCATTTCCGATGGCTGGCATTGCAGATTTTGATATCGGTATAACTGCAAGTGCACTTGATGCTGCGGGTAATTGCGGTGAGAATGCAACCTATACCTTTGACAGTGAAACAGGCGAGCTTGTTATCAGTGGTACAGGGGCAATTGAAGAGGAAGCTTTTCACAGCAATAAGGAGATTTTAAAAGCTACAATTGAATCGGGAATAACTGAAATCTCCGACAGTGCTTTTTGCGAATGTGATGAGCTTGCAACACTTGTTGTTGGAATCGATATGACAATTATCGGTGATAATGCTTTTGCTGACTGCGGTAGCCTTACCGATATATATTACGACGGTATTGAAGAAGAGTGGAACGCAATAAGCATTGGTGAAAACAATGATGAACTTAAAAATGCCACCATCTACTTCGCTGAAGTGCCCGAATGCGGTCACGCAAATGTAACTCTTGTACCTCAGGTGGATGCAACCTGCACAGAAAACGGTGTAATTGAATATTACTACTGTGCTGACTGTGACGGAAAGTTAGTGCTTAATGAGGGCTTTTATGAATACCTTGACGGCTCAGAAGAAATCCCTTCTCTCGGTCACGGGCACACACTTGGCTTTGATGAAATCTCAGCAGTACCTGCAACCTGCACAGCAGACGGCAATACAGCAGGTAAGTACTGTAAGGATTGCGGTGTATACTACGACGGCTACGAGGTTATTGCTTCAGAGGGTCACAAGTGGTCAGAGAACTATGTAATCAAGGATGGAGATTATCACGGTAAGCAGTGTTCAGCCTGTGGTGAATTCAGTGATGTTGAAGGTCATAAATACAAACCTATAGATTCAACTCCAGCAACCTGTGTAAACAAAGGAATAAATATCTTTAAGTGTGATTGCGGTGATGAATTCCTTACAACTACTCCTGTAAGCACTGAGCATCAGTGGGGTGAATGGTTTGAAACTGTTGCTCCCACCTGCACAGAAAAGGGTACGGAAATAAGAAGATGTACAGTAGCAGGCTGTCCAGCAAGCGAAGAGCAGGATGTTGATGCAAAAGGTCATACAACTGTATTTGTTCCGCTGGCGGATTCAACCTGTCAGTCAGAGGGTACAGCAGAGCATTATATGTGCTCAGCCTGCAGCACACTTTTTAAAGACGCCGAGGCTCTTTATACAATAACTTCAAAGGATCTTATTGTTGCAAAAAAGGCTCATATCTTTACTGATTATAAATTAGTGAAGTACGCAACCTGTACAGAAAAAGCAGTTGAAAGAGCTTACTGCGACTCCTGTGCAACAGCAACCAATGAAAGATCAGTTGGCGAGGTTATTCCCCACGAATTTAAAAATTATGTTTCAGACGGTAATGCAACCTGTATTGAAGACGGTACACTTACTGCTGTCTGTGAAATCTGTAAAACCGAAAAAGACACAGTTGCTGATGTAGGCTCAAAGGACAAAGCTCCTCACAGTCCTGATGATGCAGGTGTTGTTTGTAAGCTTTGTAATAAGTATATCGGTTGTGTGCATACATATACAGACGTTAAATATATTATCAGAACTCCGACTTGTACAGCAAACGGCATCAAGGCTATATACTGTACAAAGTGCCATGCAAACAAGCCCGGCACAGAAGAAACTCTTCCGGCAACAGGCCATAAATGGGATGATGGAGAGATAATCAGAACATCAACCTGCTCAGAAAAGGGCCTTCAGTTATTCAGATGTACTAATTTCAACTGTGATGCAGCAGAAACCAGAGAGCTTCCTCTTGCAGATCACGATTATAAAGAAGTAATCACACACGCTACTTGTACTGAAGACGGATACTCAACCTTTACCTGTACTAAATGCAGTGCAAGCTATATTGACAAGGCTGTAAAGGCTTACGGTCATATGTTCGATGTGTATTACTATGATGAAGGCTCTGCTACCTGCTATAAAGACGGAACAAAAACATCAACATGTGCAAATGCCTGCGGTGCAACAAAAACAATTACCGATGAAGGCTCAAAAATTGACCATGTGATGACAGATTTCAAGGTTATCAAGCAGGCAGACTGTCTTAACGACGGTGAAGAAGAGGCAAGATGCTTATACTATGACAAATGCGGATACAGTGAGCTTGTTCCCGTTGATGCTTACGGACACGAATATGTTTATAACAGCGGTTATGAAGCAACCTGTACAAAAGACGGCAGAGTTGAGGGTGCAAGCTGTGTTCGTTGTAAATACGGTGCAGATATACTTGTTATCCCGGCGAAGGGTCATGATTATCCCATTGAATGGAGCGAGCTTCTTTCACCCGACTGTCTTTCAAAGGGTGTAAGAATCAAGATTTGTAACAGCTGTAATAATCTTATTTCAGAGGTTATTCCTCAGTCCGGCCATTTTGATGAGGACGGCAACAGTATTTGTGACGTATGCGGAAAAGATGTAACTGTTGACGAGCTTGAGCCTTCTGATAAACCTGAAGAAAAGCCCTGCGACTGTGACTGTCACGCAGGCGGAATCAAAGAATTCTTCTTCAAGTTCATCAACTTCTTTGCAAAAATCTTTGATAAGAGCAAGAGAACATGTAAGTGCGGTAAATCACACTGATAAAAAATCCCTCTCCCTGAGAGGGATTTTTTTGCTTTTCTATTGCTTTAAACAGATAAAGAATGTTATAATAAAAGCTACAATCCCGAAAGGAGAATAATTATGACCTACAGAGAAAAATACGAGCAGTGGCTTACATTCGACGAAGAAACCAAAGCTGAGCTTACCGCTATTACAGATGAAAAGGAAATTGAAGACAGATTTTATAAAGACCTTGCTTTCGGTACCGGCGGACTCCGCGGTATTATGGGCGCAGGCTCAAACAGAATGAACAAATATACAGTAGGTAAGGCTACATACGGCCTTGCAAAATATCTTATGAAAAAGCACGAGGGCGAAGAAATCAAGGTTGCCCTTGCTTACGATTCAAGAAATAACTCGGCTTACTTTGCAAAGGTTGCAGCAGGTATTTTTGCTTCATGCGGATTTAAGGTGTTCCTTTATGAAATGCTTGTTCCCGTTCCGGTGCTTTCATTCACAACTGCATTTTTAGGCTGCACCTGCGGTGTTATGCTCACAGCTTCACACAACCCCAAGGAATATAACGGCTACAAGGTTTATGACAACAGAGGCTGTCAGTTCTGCACAGAGGACGCAAAAAATGCAATCGGCTACATAAACGATATAACAGATTTTTCTGTGATTCCTTTTTCAGACAGTATGGATAACATCACAATGATTGGTGATGACGTGCTTTCAGAATTCCTTAAAAAGGTAAAGTCACAAAGCCTTTATGAGGAAGAAAGCGACCTTAAAATTGTTTACACTCCGCTTCACGGCACAGGTAATATTCCCGTAAGAAGAATGCTTGAGGGAATGAATGTTACCGTTGTAAAAGAGCAGGAAATGCCCGACGGCAACTTCTCAACCGTACGCAGTCCCAATCCCGAGGAGAAGGACGCACTTACAATTGCAATTGAAAAGGCAAAGGAAATTGATGCTGACCTTGTGCTTGGTACTGACCCTGACTGTGACCGTGTTGGTATCGCAGTTAAGGGCGACGACGGCTATGTGCTCTTTACGGGTAATCAGACCGGCGCACTCCTTGTTAACTTTGTACTTACAATGAAAAAGGACAGTCTTTCAGAAAAGAGCAGTCTTGTAAAAACAATTGTAACCTCGGAGCTTGGTGCAAATATCGGCCGTGCCTTCGGTCTTAAGGTTGAAGAAACCCTTACAGGCTTTAAGTATATCGGTGAAAAAATCAACAAGTATGAGGATTCAGGTGAGCAGGAATTTGTAATCGGCTATGAGGAATCCTACGGTTATCTTGTTGGCACTCACGCAAGAGATAAGGACGCAGTTGTGTCCTCAATGCTTATCTGTCAGATGGCTGCGTGGTACAAGAATCAGGGCAAGACTCTTATTGACGGCCTTAACGAAATTTACGATAAATACGGCTACTATCTTGACTCTCTCGACAGCTTCACCCTTAAGGGTAAGGACGGCGCAGAAAAAATCGCTGAGCTTATGGTATACTTCCGTGAAAAGGGCGAAGAGATTTTTGAGGGAGTAAGCGAGGTTGTTGACTACAGCGTTGGTATCGGTGACTTACCCAAGGAAAACGTGCTTCGCTTTATCTGGGCTGACGGCTCATGGATTGCAGTAAGACCTTCAGGTACAGAGCCTAAAATCAAGGTTTACTACTCTGTACGCGAGGACAGTAAGGACGCTGCAAAGGAAAGACACAGCAAGCTTAAGGCTATTGTTGACGGCATTATCGGAGGATAATTTATGGATATAAAAACTTACGTTGAAGCTGTTCTTCAGCCGAAGCTTCAGGGTGACGGCGGTTGGATTGAATTTCAGTCTTTTGAAAACAACAAGCTCACTGTAATTTTCAGGGGCGAATGCTCAAAGTGTCTTATTCTCCATCGCTGCGAGGCGTGGATAGTAAGTGAAATCAAACGGGATTTAGGGCTTGAAATTGAGCTTTGCGGTATCCGTAAAAAGCCTTATTTTCAGGATACATAAGAAAGGAAGGTCGCTATGGCACACATAAAAGTTGTAAGACGCTCAATGCGTCCCGAAGAGTGGACC
>JAFOXT010000234.1 GCA_017425745.1 Clostridia bacterium
GGTATGAGCGTTGTTGTTGCAGCAGAAGATGCTGACAAGGCTCTCGAAATTCTTAAGGCTAACGGCGAAGATGCTTACATCATCGGTAAGATCATTGAGTCAGAAGATAAGGTAACAATTATCTGAGAGGAGAATTGCCTTGAATAAAGCAAAAAAAATTGCCGTTCTTGTTTCAGGCGGCGGCACAAATCTCCAGAGTCTCATTGACTGTCAGAAAAACGGAATGTTCGGCGAAAGTGCAATTACACTTGTAATTGCTTCAAAGCCCGGTGTATATGCTCTAGAGAGAGCAAAAAATGCAGGCATTGCTTCAGCTGTTCTTTGCAGAAAGGATTACGCTGATATCGCCGCTTATTCCGCAGCTTTGGTAAAAGCTCTTAAGGACGCTGAAATTGACCTTGTTGTTCTTGCAGGCTTTCTTACTATCATTGACGAACAGGTTTATGAGGCTTATCCCAATGCTATTATCAATATTCACCCTGCGCTTATCCCCTCATTCTGCGGAAAAGGCTACTACGGACTTCACGTTCACGAGGCTGCACTTCAGAAGGGCGTTAAGGTTTCAGGCGCTACAGTTCATTTTGTAACACCCGAATGCGATGCAGGTCCCATTATCCTTCAGAAGGCTGTTGAGGTTAAACAGGACGACACTCCCGAAGCTCTTCAGCAGAGAATTATGGAAGAGGTCGAATGGAAGATTCTTCCCGAGGCTGTAAAGCTTTTCTGTGAGGATAAATTAACAGTAAAAGACAATAAAGTATATATAGGAGAATAAGCTATGAAGGTTTCAACTATTAAAGACGAACTTAATTCTCTTGCTTACCACGGCAGAGGTATCATCATCGGCAAAAGTGCTGACGGCAAAAAGGCTGTTACTGCTTATTTCATTATGGGCAGAAGTGAAAACAGCCGCAACCGTGTTTTCGTTCTTGAAGGCGACGCAATGCGTACAAAGGCTTTTGACGAAAGCAAGATGACAGACCCCCACCTTATTATCTACTATCCCGTAAGAGTTCTCGGCAACAAGACAATCGTTACAAACGGTGATCAGACCGACACAATCTACGACCTTATGGATAAGCAGATGACATTTGAGCAGGCTCTTCGTACAAGAGAGTTTGAAGACGACGCTCCCAACTTCACACCCCGAATTTCAGGTATTATCCGTTTTGAAAAAGAGGGTATGAACTTCGCAATGTCAATTCTCAAGAGTGCTGAGGGTGACGATTCATCATGCGAAAGATTTACTTACGCTTACTCAAATCCTCTTTGCGGCAGAGCTAAGTTCATTCACACATATAACTGCGACGGTAATCCCCTCCCCTCATTTGAAGGCGAGCCTAAGACTCTCGAGCTTCCCGATGTAGAAATTGACGAGCTTGCAGATCTTATCTGGACTAACCTTAACGAAGACAACAAGGTTTCACTTTTCGTAAGATACATCGACATTGAAAGCGGCGAAAGCGAAACAAGAGTTATCAACAAGAACAAATAAGAACATAAATATAAGGAGACAGAGTAATGAAAGAATTCGAACTCAAGTATGGCTGTAACCCCAATCAGAAGCCTGCTAAAATTTATATGCATGACGGTTCTGACCTTCCTATTGAAATTCTCAGCGGCAGACCCGGTTTCATCAACTTCCTTGACGCTTTCAACTCATGGCAGCTTGTTAAGGAAATCAAGGAGCAGACAGGCTATGTTGCAGCTGCATCCTTCAAGCACGTAAGCCCCACAAGTGCTGCAATCGGCAAGATTCTTCCCGAAAAGCTTAAGAAAGCTTGCTTTGTAGACGATATTGAAGGTCTTGATGAATCTCCTCTCGCTTGTGCTTTTGCAAGAGCAAGAGGTACAGACAGAATGTGCTCATTCGGTGACTGGATTGCACTTTCAGACGAATGCGACGCTACAACAGCTAAGCTTATCAAGAGAGAGGTTTCAGACGGCGTAATCGCTCCTTCATTCAGCGACGAAGCTCTCGAAATTCTCAAGGCTAAGAGAAACGGCAACTACAACGTTGTTAAAATCGATCCTAATTATGTACCCGACCTTGCTGAACGCAAGCAGGTTTACGGCATCACCTTTGAGCAGGGCAGAAACAACTTTGAAATTAATGAAGCTCTTCTCGAAAACATTGTAACAGAAAACAAGGCTTACCCCGACGATGCAAAGCTCGACCTCATCATTGCTCTTATTACTCTTAAGTATACACAGTCAAACTCAGTTTGCTACGCAGTTGACGGTCAGGCAATCGGTGTTGGCGCAGGTCAGCAGTCAAGAATCCACTGCACACGCCTTGCAGGCACAAAGGCTGACACATGGCAGCTTCGTCAGCACGAAAAGGTGCTGGGTCTCCCCTTCCTTCCCACTCTTGCACGAGCTGAAAGAGACAACGTTATCGACGGCTACATAAACAAGAACGAAGAAGATGTTTGTGCAGACGGCAACTGGCAGAAGTACTTCACAACTCAGCCTGAAGTTTTCACAAGAGAAGAAATGGACGCTTATCTTGCAACAATCAGCGGTGTTGCACTCGCTTCAGACGCATTCTTCCCCTTCTCAGACAACATTGAAAGAGCTAAGAAGAGCGGTGTAAGCTATATTGCTGAGCCCGGTGGTTCAATCAGAGACGACGCAGTTATTGACTGCTGCAACAAATATAATATGGTAATGTCCTTCACAGGAATGAGACTTTTCCATCACTAATCTTTAGGAGAATATAAATGTTAGAATATTTCAACGAACTCAACAATTACGACAGTGAAGTTTTTGCTTCCTGTGAAAAAGAGCTTAAAAGACAGCAGAGCTTTATTGAGCTTATTGCTTCAGAAAATATTGTTTCACCTGCAGTTCTTCTTGCAGCAGGCAGTGTTCTTACAAACAAGTACGCTGAAGGCTATCCCGGAAAGCGTTACTACGGTGGTTGCCACTGCGTTGACGAGGTTGAAGAAATTGCAAGAGAAAGAGCAAAGAAGCTCTTTGGTGCTGAACACGCAAACGTACAGCCCCACTCAGGTGCTAACGCAAACCTTGCCGCTTTCTTCGCTATGACAGAAGTAGGCGACACAATTATGGGTATGAACCTTTCACAGGGCGGTCACCTTTCACACGGTTCACCCGTTAACATTTCAGGTAAGTACTGGAACATTGTTCAGTACGGTGTTGACGAAGAAAACGGCAGAATCGACTACGATAAGATGAGAGAAATTGCTCTCGAATGTAAGCCCAAGATGATTGTTGTAGGCGCAAGTGCTTACTCAAGAATCATTGACTTCCCCCGTTGCAGAGAAATCGCTGATGAGGTTGGTGCTTACCTTATGGTTGATATGGCACACATTGCAGGTCTTGTTGCTGCAGGTGTTCATCCCTCACCCGTTCCTTATGCTGACGTTGTTACTTCAACAACTCATAAGACCTTAAGAGGTCCCCGTGGCGGTCTTATCCTTTGCAAGGAAGAATATGCAAAGCAGATTGACAAGGCTGTTTTCCCCGGTACTCAGGGCGGTCCTCTTATGCACGTTATTGCTGCTAAGGCTGTTGCTTTCGGCGAAGCTCTTACAGACGACTTCAAGGCTTATCAGACTCAGATTCACAAGAACGCTCAGGTGCTTTCAGAAGCACTCACAGCTGAAGGTGTTGACCTTGTTTCAGGCGGCACAGATAACCACCTTATGCTTCTTGACCTTCGTAAGTTTGACCTTTCAGGTAAAGAGCTTGAAAAGAGACTTGACGAAGTACACATCACAGCAAACAAAAACACTATTCCCAATGACCCCAAGAGTCCCTTCGTAACAAGCGGTCTTCGTATCGGTACTGCTGCAATTACATCAAGAGGCTTCAAGGAAGACGAAATGGTTATGATTGCTAAGTGGATTAAGGATATCATTGTTGACTTTGAGGGTAACAAGGACAGAGTTACCGCAGAGGTTATGGCTCTTTGTGAGAAATATCCTATTTACTAAGATTTAATGTGGGGAGATTCGTCTCCCCTACTGACTGATGAACAAACTAAATGTCACTCAAAAGGAGACAGAATTATGAAAATTATGGTTGTAGGCGGCGGTGGCCGTGAACACGCCATCATCAAAAAATTAAAGGAAAACAAAGATATTACAGAAATCTTTGCTCTTCCCGGTAACGGCGGTATTGCTGCTGATGCTACATGTGTAGCAGTAAAAGCTACTGATATTGAAGGCATTGTAAAATTTGCAAAGGAAAACACAATTGACTATGCGGTTGTTGCTCCCGACGATCCCCTTGTTCTCGGCGCAGTTGACGCTCTTACAGAAATCGGCGTTCCTTGCTTCGGCCCCAACAAGGCTGCAGCAATTATTGAAGGCAGTAAGGTTTTCTCAAAGAACCTTATGAAGAAGTACGGTATTCCCACAGCTCAGTATGAGGTTTTCTCAGATATTACTGCAGCGCTCAATTATCTTGAAACTGCTCCCATTCCAACAGTTATCAAGGCTGACGGTCTCGCTCTCGGTAAGGGCGTAATCATCGCTATGACAAGAGACGAAGCGAAGGAAGCTGTTCGTTCAATGATGGAAGACAAGGTGTTCGGCGAAAGCGGCAGCAACGTTGTTGTTGAAGAATTCCTTACCGGCCCCGAGGTTTCCGTGCTTTCATTTACAGACGGCAAAACAGTTGTTCCGATGATTTCATCAATGGATCACAAGAGAGCAAAGGACAATGACGAAGGTCTCAACACAGGCGGTATGGGTACAGTTGCTCCCAACCCCTATTACACACCTGAAGTTGCAGAACAGTGTATGAAGGAAATCTTCCTTCCCACAATTGAAGCTATGAATGCTGAAAACAGAACATTCAAGGGCTGTCTCTACTTCGGTCTTATGCTTACACCAAACGGCCCCAAGGTTATTGAATATAACTGCCGTTTCGGTGACCCTGAAACTCAGGTTGTTCTTCCTCTTCTTGAAAGCGACCTTCTTACAGTTATGAAGGCTACAACAGAAGGCACTCTCAGCGAAACAGAGGTTAAATTTGCTGACAAGCACGCTTGCTGCGTAATTATGGCTTCAGACGGCTATCCTCAGAAGTACGAAAGCGGTTTTGAAATTAAAATTGCTGATGACGTAAAGGACAACGTTTACGTTGCAGGTGCAAAAATTGAAGACGGTATTCTTAAAACTGCAGGCGGACGTGTTCTCGGTGTTACAGCAGTTGAAGAAACTCTCGAAAAAGCAATTGATTCTTCTTATGCTAAAGTTCAGAAGGTTTCCTTCGACAACGCATATTACAGAAAAGATATAGGCAAAAAAGCCAAGGAGGCTAAATAAAAATGGTATATCGCATTTATGTTGAAAAGAAAAAGGAGCTTGCTAACGAAGCAAGAGGTCTTCTCAGCGACATCAACTCACTTCTCGGCATCAAGAGCGTAAGTGACCTTCGTGTTATCAACCGCTACGATGTTGAAGATATCGACAAGGATCTTTTTGAGTCAGCTGTTAAAAACGTGTTCTCAGAGCCTCAGCTTGATATTACAAGCGACACTCTCAGCACAGACGGTGCAATTGTTTTTGCTGTTGAGCCTCTTCCCGGTCAGTATGACCAGAGAGCTGACTCAGCTGCTCAGTGTATCCAGATTATCTCTCAGGGTGAAAGACCCACAGTTAAAACTGCAAAGGTTTATGCTCTTTACGGCGAAGTAAGCGAAGCTGACCTTGCTGAAATCAAAAAGTATGTTATCAACCCCGTTGAATCAAGAGAAGCTTCACTTGAAACAGTAGATACTCTCAAGACAAAGTACGACATTCCCACAGAGGTTGAAACTCTTGACGGATTCATTGACCTTGACGAAAACGGTCTCGCTGATTTTGTTAAAAAGTATGCTCTCGCAATGGATAACGATGATATTGCTTTCTGTCAGGAATACTTCAAAAAGGAAGGCAGAAATCCCACTATCACTGAAATCCGTATGATTGATACATACTGGTCAGACCACTGCCGTCACACAACCTTCCTTACAACAATCGACAGCGTTAAGTTTGAAGATGAGCTTCTTCAGAGAGCTTACGACGATTATATTGAAACAAGAAAAGAGCTCGGCAGAACAAAGCCTATCTGCCTTATGGATATCGGTACTCTTGCAGGCAAGTATCTTAAGTCAACAGGCCACCTTGACAAGCTTGACGAATCAGAAGAAATCAACGCTTGTACAGTTAAAATTGAAGTTGAAATCGACGGCAAGAAAGAGCCCTGGCTCCTTCTTTTCAAGAACGAAACTCACAACCATCCCACAGAAATCGAGCCCTTCGGCGGTGCTGCAACTTGTATCGGCGGTGCTATCCGAGATCCTCTTTCAGGCAGAAGCTACGTTTACGGTGCTATGCGTGTAACAGGTGCTTCAGATCCTCTTAAGAGTGTTGCTGAAACAATTCCCGGTAAGCTTCCTCAGAGAAAAATTGTTCAGACTGCTGCTGCAGGTTATTCTTCATACGGTAACCAGATCGGTCTTGCAACAGGTATTGTTGACGAGCTTTATCACGACGGTTATATGGCTAAGAGAATGGAAATCGGTGCAGTTGTTGCTGCAGCTCCCGCTGAAAATGTAAGACGTGAATGTCCCGAAGACGGCGACGTTGTAATCCTTCTCGGTGGTGCTACAGGCCGTGACGGTTGCGGCGGTGCAACAGGCTCATCAAAATCACACACAATGGAAAGCCTTGAAACCTGCGGTGCTGAAGTTCAGAAGGGTAACGCTCCCGAAGAAAGAAAGCTTCAGAGACTTTTCAGAAACGGCGAAGCTTGCCGTATGATCAAGCGTTGTAACGACTTCGGTGCAGGCGGTGTTTCCGTTGCTATCGGTGAACTTGCTGACGGTCTTGAAATCGACCTTAACGCAGTGCCCAAGAAGTACGAAGGTCTTGACGGCACAGAGCTTGCAATCAGTGAAAGCCAGGAAAGAATGGCTGTTGTTGTTGAAGCAAGGATGTTGACCGTTTCCTCGCACTTGCAAAGGAAGAAAACCTCAACGCAACTGTTGTTGCTAAGGTTAAGGCTGAAAAGAGACTTACAATGTTCTGGAACGGTAAGGCAATCTGCGATATCAGCCGTGAATTCCTTAACTCAAACGGTGCTGAAAAACACATCGATATCGAAGTTGCTGCTCCTTCTTGTCCTATGAAGAAGATTGAAGGCTCATTCGAAGACAATATGAAGGCTCTTGCAGGCGACCTTAACGTTTGCTCAAAGAGAGGCCTTTCAGAGCGCTTTGACTCAACAATCGGTGCAGGTACAGTTCTTATGCCCTTCGGCGGTAAGAATCAGCAGACACCTATTCAGGCTATGGTACAGCTCGTTTCAGTTGAAAAGGGCCACACCAAGGACTGTTCAGTAATGTCATGGGGCTACAACCCCTTCTATACAGAAAAAACACCTTTCCACGGTTCATATATGGCTGTTATCGAATCAGTTTGTAAGCTTGTTGCAACCGGTGCTTCATTTGAAGACGTTTACCTCACCTTCCAGGAATACTTTGAAAGACCCGGTAAGGACGGCAAACGTTGGGGCAAGCCTCTTGCTGCTCTTCTCGGTGCATTTAAGGCTCAGAAGGACCTTAAGGTTGCTGCAATCGGCGGTAAGGACTCAATGAGCGGTACATTCGAAAACCTCGACGTACCTCCCACCCTTGTATCATTTGCTGTTACAACTGATAAGGTTGACAACATTGTTTCACCCGAATTCAA
>JAFOXT010000235.1 GCA_017425745.1 Clostridia bacterium
CAAATCGCTGATAGTGTACAACCTCTCTTGCTCTAAGGAACTTGATTACATCACACACATCAGGGTCATCAACAAGTCGAAGAATGTTGTCATAGGTTGTTCTCGCCTTCTGCTCAGCCGCCATATTCTCGTGAAGGTCGGTGATTACGTCGCCTTTTGATTGCATTGTCATGGCACTCCATGGCACGCCACCGGCACTCTGAGGATAAACGCCTGTAGTATGGTCAACGAAATAGGCATCAAAGCCGTGACGCTTGATTTCTTCAATTGAAAGGTTCTTTGTGAGCTGATAGACAAGGGTGCCGATCATTTCGAGGTGAGAAAGCTCTTCGGTACCTAATGAGAAAATAAAATGGTTATCTTATTCAACTTTGGCATAGAAAATGCACCTCCGAAGAGGTGCATTAACTTTAATAGTGTATTACTTAATTATTGTTTAAACCGGTTCTAAATTCCAACTAAGATTCTCATTAAAGTTCCCATTCAGCGAGCCACTCTGCAAATTCAGTATAAACAGCTTCCATTTCCGCTTCGTAGATAGCATTGTCATTCATAATATACTGACTTCTACCATCACCGAATACATCTGCATATTCAGTCGTTGTGGTGTATTCATTATTCTGAAGAGCCGTAAGAGCTTTTTTTGCAAGAGCCTGAGCCTTTGTAATGTTTTCAATAAGATCATTGAACTCTGTAGCATTTACCTCTTTGATAGTAGCGATCATATTTTCAAAATAGTCCTGGGCATAACCGTAGTTATACTGTGCTCCATCTGTTTCAATGAAATGCAGTGCATCAGTCGGGAACAAATAATCCTTACCACTCTCGAACTCTGCAGTATATGTAGGCCAGAAGCAAAGGAAGTTCACATACTCATACATATTATAAACATCTGAAATTACATCTGTTGAGGCAAGCTGTTGCCAAAGCTGAAGTTTTTCTCCCATCTCGCTTGTATCAACCTCAGTATAGGTTGCATCTTTAATGCGATAAGCATATTCATAGCCGTATTCGTCGGTATAGTCGCCAAACTCAAGGGTACCAACAACCTTGATAGCTCTGTCAGTAAACTCAAAGCTGTTACCATCTTTAGCATAAACTGCCATTGTATTTGAAAGCTGAGTTGTGTTGGGTACACAGAAAGGACAGCTCTGATAAGGCAGATTCATAAGGTACATAAAATTGCCAGTAATCGGTGAAAGAGTTGACATATAGCCGATGATGTTTACTTCCTGACCATCAAGCTTCTGCATAGCTTCAACACTGTTTGCCTGAGAAAAGCTGAGGGTGTTGTTTATGATTTCACCGCCACCGCTGTTGCTGTTACCGCAAGCTGTGAAAACGCCGAGAATGAGCATTAAAGAGAGAAGAATAGTTAAAAGCTTTTTCATTCGTTTATACCGTCCTTTTTTGACATGTTAACTGTACATACCACAGTAGGAAGTACGCTGATTACAAATACAACTGCCATAATTGCAATTTCAAGAGGATAGATTTTTGCTGTATCAAGAACTATGCCCATTGAGGCCACATAACCTCCCATAAGCATCAGACACAGCCTTGAGCAGATAAAGGCAAGTATTGTTGAGATAAAACCGATAATGCCGTTTTGTATTATGTAAACGAAGTTGATTTTTTTCATTCCGATACCAATAAGTCTCATAAGAGCAATCTCTTTCTTAGAGTCATACATATTAAGAAGAGTAATTACCGAAATTATAAAGATGTTCATTATCAGAATGATAATACAGAGAATATATACAATCTGTGTGCTCATATCAACATTTTCCAGAACTTCACGCAAAACCTCTGATGGGTTAATAACAAGCAGTTTTGAGTTTTCCCCGTACTCTGCCGAAATCTGACTGTAGGCGTTGAAGCTCTTACTCTTTACAAGAATAGCACATACCTCTCCGTGCTCTTCGTGAGTATCCGCTGACTCCTGATGACTATGAGTGTCTTCACTTGTGTGAGTATGCTCCTGAGCTTCTTCCTCTTCATGAGTTTCTGCATGCTCAGCTTCTTCGCTTTCTTCGTCACTGTGGTCGTGGGTTGCCCATACAGTTTCGCAAGGGGTGAAAATTACATTATCATAGGCAGTTTTTGTAGCAGCAAGTATACCAACAACAGTGAGAGGATTACCTTCATGAGCATGACCGCCTTCAGTAAGTCCGTGGGATGTGACAAGAGTTGAACCCAGTGAGAGTCCGTATTTTTCAGCCACAGCTGAGCCGATAACACACTGGAACTTTTCTGAATACATCTCACCCTCGTCAATCTCCTTACCCTCAAGGAAATCGGCAGTGGTACCAACAATTTTAGCACCGTTATATGAGTCGCCCATAGTGAAAGGTACAACCTTATTGACTCTTGTATCTTTTTGAAGCTGTTCTACATATTCATAGGAAATTGTGCCGAGAGGCTTGTCTGTGAAGAACATGGTATTCATTGCAAGCTGAGTTGATGAGCCCGACGGGCCGATAATCATATCGTAATAAGCGGCTGTTGTTTTAAATCCGCTGTCAACCTGCTCTGAAATATTATATGCGAGTATACCTACACAGGCTGAAATGACAATTGAAATTACAATGAGTACAATCTTGGCTTTTTTGATAGCCATATTTTTAAACGCAAACTTAAACATCTCTTCTGCCTCCTGTCACCTGATTCATATCAATGATATGGTCGAAGTATTTGCCGAGTCTTTCATCGTGGGTTACGGCAATAAGGGTTTTACCCTCGGAGACCTCTATAAGCTGTTTTATTACCGCTTCACCGATAGCAAAATTGAGATTGCCCGTCGGCTCGTCTGCAAGAATAATATCAGGCTTTTTGACGATGGCTCTGGCTATTGCCACTCTCTGCTTTTCACCACCGGATAGATGCTTGACCTTCTTATTCTTTTTCTCGAGTATGCCTAGTGAGTCAAGAACCTTTTCAGCATCTGATATGTCAACCTTTTCAAGTCTGAGAATTGCAATGTTATCCATAACTGTCATTTCCGGAATAAGCTTGAAATCCTGGAAGATATATCCGATTTTCTGAATTCTGAACTTATCTTTTTCTTTCTGACTTTTCTTTGTCATATCCTCGCCGGATATTTCAATGGTACCGCTTTCAGGTGAGAGTATGCCAGCAATCATATTGAGAAGTGTTGATTTACCGCAGCCCGATGCACCTAAAAGCATATAGCTTTTGCCTTTTTCAAATGTTATATCTGAGTAATCTATAGCTGTTTCGTTAGCAAAATGCTTTGAAACATTTTTAACCTTTATCATAATTTATCCACCTTTGTTTTTAGTTTTGAGTACAAAAAAGCAAGCCCGACGAAAAGCAGACCAAGGCGTATTACTAAATACGCCGAAAGAGACACAGGAATACTGTGTCTTTGCTTTTTTAGGCTTGTTAAAAGCAGATAATATTAAGCTGTGAGTTTCACTTTATTTGCAACGAGATTGATGCTTTGTTTTTCATCATCGCCACGAGAATTTATATTCATAAGCAGCTGCACAAAAATAAGGGCAAAAGATGCACTGAAGCAGCCTAAGAGAACACTTCTAATAAGATCCTGCTGTAACGAAACCGCCTGACAATACTGGCAGTCCTCTCCTATGCAGTCATGGTTATGACCGTAAATAGCAGAACAAACGGAGAAAAGAACGCTTGCACAAAGCAAGACACAAATTGCTACGAATAAGACTTTAGTAAACTTCTTCATGCTTCTTTCCTCCTTTAAAGTTATATTTTAATTATATTCCTTGAATTTTGATTTGTCAAGTTAGCATACCCGGCTTTTTTATATGCCGTTCGCTTCAGATCGAATATTAAAACTCTGCCCTCATTACAAGGGCAGAGTTCACTTTTACTTACAGTTTTTATCAAAGCTTGGATTAAACGCATAGAAGTTCTTTTCATTAAGCTTATCCGTAGTGAGTCTTAATCCTTCACCGAAACGTTGATAGTGCACAACTTCTCTTGCTCTGAGGAACTTGATTACATCACACACATCAGGGTCGTCAACCAGACGGAGAATATTGTCGTATGTGGTACGAGCTTTCTGCTCGGCAGCCATATTCTCGTGAAGGTCTGTGATTACATCACCCTTTGACTGCATTGTCATTGCACTCCAGGGCACGCCACCTGCACTCTGTGGGTAAACACCTGTTGTGTGGTCAACGAAGTAGGCATCAAAGCCGTGACGCTTGATTTCTTCAATTGAAAGGTTCTTTGTGAGCTGATAGACAAGGGTACCGATCATTTCGAGGTGAGAAAGCTCTTCGGTGCCTATATCAGTCAATAATCCTTGTAACTCTCGTGTCGGCATAGCAAAACGCTGACTGAGATATCTGAGCGATGCTCCCAGTTCACC
>JAFOXT010000003.1 GCA_017425745.1 Clostridia bacterium
CTTTGCAGTTGACGACCTTATCAAGGAAGGCAAGGCTGAGGTTACAGTTGTTGTAACAGAGGAAAAATGGTACGGCGTTACATATAAGGCAGATAAGCCCGTAGTTGAAAAGGCGCTTAAGGAAAAGACAGAAGAAGGCGTCTATCCCTCTCCTCTTTTCGCATAATCAATTATCATAATAATAAAAGCGATATAATTTAACCGTAATAAAGCGGTAAATTATGTCGCTTTTTTATTGCTCCTTAAAGTGATATTGATATTTAAAGCTAAATATTAAAATTGTTAAAAAAACTTCATACTAATTACAATTTAGGAGAATATTATAAGACTGTAGTATATATCTTTACGGAGGTTTAAAGTATGAACAGAAAAACCAAGCGAATTCTGTCGCTGATATTAACAGTAATTCTTACCTTTACATCCATTCTGCCTGCCTTTGCAGCAAGGGTTGAAAGCACCGATGATGTTATTATTTACATAAAAGGTTACGGCTGTACTATTTATAAGGACAACATTCCTGCTGAGGAGAATATAATCTTCCCTAAGCCTATAGACATCGGTGGAATTCTTTCCAACTCTCTTTCACCAATTCTCTCTGAGCTTGCTCAGGGGCTTATTACAGACAATTATGACGACTACTGCGATGAAATCTATAATGCAGTTGAACCGCTTTTTAAAGACTGTCTGCTTGATGCAAACGGAGAAGCATCTGACGGCTCAGGCTGGGGCGGAGATGCACTTACTGCAGATTTCATTGTGTCAGAAGTGAACACTCCCGAAAACAGCATTCTTTTCCCTTATGACTGGCGACTTTCACCTCAGCATAACGCAAAGATTCTTGAAAAATTCATCGACAGAGTCTGCCGTGAAAAAGGTGTTTCTCAGGTTGACCTTATGGGTCGCTGTCTTGGTATGTCTGTAGTAAACGCTTATCTTGAAGAAGCTGAAAACATCCACAAGGTTGATGACGTTGTAATGTATATTCCCGGCACAATGGGTATGTATGTTCTCGGTGCACTTTTTTCAGGTAACATTGACCTTGATTCAGATAACATCAACACCTTCCTTGATTACTATCTTACAAACAATGTTGTAATTGAAGACCCCGGTATGAACAGCTTTGTGATTGCCTATGTAAACTTTCTCAATCAGGCAAGAGCCCTCGGTATTGCCGCTGATTTTCTTGAAAAAGCCCTTTACAATATCATTGACGATATTTTCCCGCGAATTATCCGTGCCACCTACGGTACATTCCCTGCTTTCTGGTCAATGATTCCCCACAAGTATTTTGAAGAAGCAATCGATTTCACCTTCAATACTCCTCAGCTTAAAAAGGAATTTGCAGGACTTATTTCAAAGGCAAGAGATTACCACGATAATGTTCAGCTTACCTGCTATGACACAATGACAAAGCTTCGCAATGACGGTATGCGCTTTATGATTGTTTCAAAATATGACACTCCCGTTGTGCCTCTCGGCCCTGAAGCTGACTACAACGGCGACTTCTATGCCGAAACTGAGCTTTCTTCATTCGGTGCAACCTGCGCCCTTTACGGCGAAACTCTTTCAGAAAATCACATTAATTCACTTAATCCCATTGAAAAAAGATTCCTTTCACCTGACCTCAAAATCGACGCTTCAACCTGCCTTTTCCCCGAAACAACCTGGTTTATAAAATACTGCCTTCACGACCATTGGCCTGAGCCTCAGGATGCTATGGCAATGCAATTCCTCAGAGATAAAAATATGACAGTGTTCACCTATGAGGAATATCCGCAGTATCTTAAGCTTACAGACTTTGTTGCCGGCGGCGACAAAACCTCAGGTGTTATGTCACCTGTTGAAGGACCTGACCCTGTAGAAAATGATGAAGGCTTTGTTTCAGGTTATATCTCATTTCTTAAAAGAATATATTCATCCATAAGGGAATACTTTCAGAATCTTATAAAAAGATTTTTCCCTAATTTCGGTAAATAATATTCAGTCAAATAAAAAATCCGCAGTCTTTACAAATTCGTATCGACTGCGGTTAATTTTTTGTGTTTTATCTCGGCATTGTGGGAGGAGTCTGCTGATACTGTACAGGCTGAGGCTGTACTGCCTGGAACTGCTGAGGATTCATCTGTACAAAGGGAGGGGTTGCTGTTGTGTAAGTAACCTGATACTGTGCCTGAGGCTGAGGCTGCATAACGGGCTGAACAGGAACATAGCCCTGATACTGAGGACGGGCAACGGGCTGCTGAACCGGAATCTGCATTGCAGGCTGAGGCTGAACAGCGGTCTGCACAGGTGCCTGAGGTCTTGCAGCAGGCTGATAATCAGCAGAGGGACGCTCGTGGGTTTTTCCGTCGATAAGCTGCTGAAGAAGCTTTATTGCTTCAGCAATTCCCCAGAACATAGCGGCCATAAGCACGCTGAGAAGCATAGCTATTGATAAATAACCAAAGCCGAAGCCGTTTTCAGCAAAGGTCATAAGTGCAAAGCCTACAATAAAGCCTATAACAATTGTGGCAACAGCAACAACGTTGAGAGCCTTTGCAACATTGTTTCGGCTTGCAAGCATATTAACACCGTTTGAAGCTGAAATAAGCGCTTCATATTCTTCATCGCTTATGGTAATGGGAACTTCCTTACCCTTTTCGTTTTTTTCGGTAAGCTCCCATGCATAAAGGTCTGCATCTTTTTTCTTGTAGTATTCTTCAGCCTGAATTCTCTTCAGCTCCTGAATTTTAAGGTCAACACGTTCTGACATAATTCGTTTTCCTTTCTATGTTAAATTCAATATTTCACCAATTTTATCATATATAGATTACCACACTTTTGAAAAATGTTCAAGTAAAAAATCAAAAATCCTTTTTTCCTTTACTGTGTGGCTTAATTTACCATACTGTAAGCATCTTTTTCCGTGTTACAATTTTCTTTGCCCTGTAAAAGGCGCACAAAACACACGGAGGTTTAAAATGAAAAAACGTATTCTATTTTTATTTCTTTTTACGTTGATGCTGACTGCATGCTTATCGTCTTCTGCCTCAGCCTATGATTTTCCTGCAAGCGGCACAGTAACAACTATGGGAGGTAATCTCAATGTAAGAAAAAAAGCCGACCCTTCCGCAGAAATTATCACCACACTGCCCAATAAAAAGACTGTTGCAGTTTACGGTAAAAGCGGCAATTGGTACAAGGTTGAGTACAAAAACGGAAAATACGGATACTGCCACAAGGATTATCTTACACCGATTGTCAACTCATACAGAGCCTATGTAAGCACTGACGGCAGTGCGCTCAATGTAAGAAAAGGTAAAAGCACAAGCTATGAGATTAAGGACAAGCTTTCTGACGGCACAATTGTTACAGTGCTTTCAGAGGGAAGCAGCTTCAATAAAATTCTCTATAACGGCACAAAAACCGGTTATGTTGCAAAGGCTTATCTGGAAAAGGCGCCATTCACCCACCGTAAAATTGCTTTTAACGTGCCGTCATACAAGCAGACCGATGCCCGTTGGAAAAATGTTACAATCGGCTCATACGGTGACACTATCGGCACAATCGGCTGCACAACAACGGCACTTGCTATGACAGAAAGCTTTCATTCAGGCAGCACTGTCACACCGCTGACAATGCGAAACCGTCTTACCTACACACCATCAGGCTCTCTTTACTGGCCCGCAGATTACCACACCGAGCTTGTCAGCCAAGGCGATTATCTGAGAAAAATTTATGCAATTCTTTTAACAGGCCGACCGGTCATCCTCGGTGCAAAAAGCTACAGCGGAAAACAGCACTGGGTAGTTGTTACCGGTCACTCAGTAAACGAAGCCCGTCTTTCTTCAGGCAGGTTTGCAATAAACGATCCCGGTTCAAAAGCAAGAACAACCCTAAGCGATTTTTTAACCGACTATCAGCTTGTATACAAAATAGCATATAAAAAATAAGGTTGCCTTTTTCCCTCCTTCGGTATATAATATAGTCCACAGATCTAAGGAGGAAGTTATATGAAAAACAAAAAAGGCATTAAAACCGCCCTCATAATTTTTGCAGTTATAGTTCTTACCTTTGTGGGTATTATAATTTCACACAGAATTCTGCCCACAGTTCCAAGCGCTTTTTCAATTTCACAGCACAGCGAAAACGCACCTAAGCTTATTGCTCACCGCGGTTTTTCAAGCCGTTATCCTCAGAACACCATTCCTGCCTTTGAAGGTGCTGCCGAAGCAGATTTCTGGGGCGCTGAATGTGATATTCACACAACCAAGGACGGCAAATGGATAGTTACCCACGACGAAGACCTTTCAAAGCTTACCAACGGCGAGGGTTATATAAAGGATTACACTCTTGACGAATTGAGAGAAATTCAGGTAGATTCAGGCAAGAGAATCAGAAAATACGGCACTCTGCCTCTCCCCACCCTTGAGGAATATCTTCAGGTATGTGTAAACGACGGTGCAATGGTTCCCGTTATTGAAATCAAGAGCTGCGACACAAAGTATCTTCCTTCACTTAAGCGAATCGTTTCAGAATTCGACCTTACAGAAAAGGCTGTTTTCATTTCATTTAATGAAGATTATCTTACAGAATACCGTAAGCTTGATAAGGATGCAACTATTCTTTATCTTCGCCACAACCCGACTATGGAAGAAATTGATTTCTGTATTGAAAACAACTTCGGCATCAATTTTTACTTCAAAGATTTTATAAAATGCCACAAGGCTATTAAATATGCTCGTGAAAAAGGCGTACCCATCGGCGCATGGACAGTTGACAACACTATTTACGCCGACGTTATGGCGCACTTCGGTGCAGAATTTATTACAACGAACAAAATCAAACCCTGAAAAAGAGCCGAAGGCTCTTTTAAATGCAAAATTCAAAATGCAAAATTCAAAATAACTGACGAATTCAACAAAGCAAATACAAAACGACAAATGACATCCAACCTGATTTGGCGGGATGTCATTTTATTATTCATATAATCTATAACGCGATTTTGCATTTTGCATTATGCATTTTGCATTCATGGAAGGTTGTTTCCTGCTGCAGCGTA
>JAFOXT010000236.1 GCA_017425745.1 Clostridia bacterium
TCAACTGAATGAAACAATTGAACGTTTCAGATACAAAGCAAACAAAGCTGCTATGGCACAATCAAAAATCAAGTATCTTGAACGAATGGAGCTTATCGAAAAACCTGATTACTACGATAATCGCACCTTCCATGCAGATTTTGAGCCTGAAATTCAAAGTGTCAAAGACGTTCTTACTGTTCGCGACCTATCAATCGGTTATACTAAAGAGCTTTCTAAGGTTAGTTTTGACATCAGAAAAGGTCAGCATGTTGCTATTATCGGAGGTAACGGTCAAGGTAAATCAACACTGCTTAAAACAATTGTAGGTGCTATCCCCTCTCTTGGTGGTTCATATATTTTCGGCGGCAATGTAAAAATCGGCTATTTTGACCAGCAGATGGCGCAATACACGAGCAAAAATACCGTTTTAGACGATTTTCTTAATGAGTTCCCCCATCTTACCAATTATGATGCAAGAAGCGCTCTTGGTGCCTTTTTGTTCACAGGAGATGATGTGTTTAAAACTGTTGATATGTTATCCGGTGGTGAACGTGTAAGACTTGCTCTTTGTAAAATGTTCAAGAAAAAGCCTAATTTCCTCATTCTCGACGAGCCTACAAACCATATGGATATTTTAGGCAAAGAAACACTTGAGGATATGCTTCAGAATTATTCAGGAACCTTACTTTTTGTTTCGCATGACCGTTATTTTGTAAAGAAGGTTGCACACCACATTCTCGCGTTTGAAAACAGCGATACAAAGTGGTTTGAATATGGCTACGATGAATATGAAGAATATATTTCAAAGCCTAAGGAAGCTGAAATTAAAGACATCTCCCCTATTAAATCTAAGCGTAATTATACAACACCCGGCAAGGAAAAAGCTAAGCGTGAGCGTGCCATAAAAAAGGCAGAAACACTTATTGAAAAGCTTGAAAAAGAACTTGATGAGCTTCAGTCAGAAATACAGAAAGAAGAAAACATAAGTGATTATGTAAAGCTGACTGAGCTGCAAGAGCAGATTGATGAAAAAGAAATGCTTCTTTTGGAAGCTATGGAAGAACTTGAAACACTGCAGAACTCGTAATTCTGCAGTGTTTTTGCATAATAAAAAACCTCCGAAATAATCGGAGGTTTTACTTTTATAAGAATTATCTTATTTAAGAGTAGCCTTAGCGCCAGCTTCTTCGAGCTTCTTAACAGCAGCTTCAGCGTCGTCCTTTGACATAGCTTCCTTGATTACCTTGGGAGCGCCGTCTACAGCTTCCTTAGCTTCCTTGAGGCCAAGACCTGTAAGTTCACGAACTACCTTGATAACAGCGATCTTGTTAGCGCCGCAATCTGTAAGTTCAAGGTCAAATTCTGTCTTTTCTTCAGCAGCTGATGCTTCAGCTGCTACGGGGCCAGCAGCAACAACTGCAGCTGCAGCTGATACGCCGAATTCGTCTTCTACAGCGTGTACGAGTTCTGAGAGTTCAAGAACTGTGAGAGTCTTAAGTTCTTCAATGATAGCAGTAATTTTTTCTGATGCCATGGTTATTTACCTCCAAAATTTGTTAGTTTTAAGTTTAATTATGCTTCAGCGGGAGCTTCAGCAGGAGCAGCTTCGCCTTCTCCATCCTTGTCTACGATAGCCTGGATAGCACGAGCGAATGCTGAGATCGGAGCCTGGAAAGCACCGAGAACGTTTGCAAGAAGGATTTCTCTTGAAGGAAGCTTTGCAAGACCTGTGATCTTAGCTACGTCGATAACTTCTTTGTCGATGAAACCGTTCTTAACTTCGAAATTCTTGTGTGTGTCTGCAAACTTGCAAAGAATGCGAGCAGCAGCAACGTAATCATCTGCACTTGTTGCGAGAGCAGTTGTACCTTCGAGAACTGCGTCGAGACCGTTAAGTTCTGTTTCAGCGATAGCACGCTTGAGAAGTGTGTTCTTAACTACTGTGTAGCTAACACCAGCTTCACGGAGTTCTTTACGGAGCTTTGTATCGTCTTCAACGTTGATACCCTTGTAGTCAACGATAACGCCGGCACATGAACCGTTAAGTCTTTCAACGAGATCAGCAACAACCTGCTTTTTCTGTTCTAAAACCTGTACGCTAGGCAAATGAATTCACCTCCTGAAATATTTTTACCCTTGTTGTCAGAATAAATAAAACCCTTTCCCTCATACCGAGAGAAAGGGTGACATAGTTAAATCAGATAAATCTAAATTAATTATGCTCCGTTCCTCGGCAGGCGGCTTAAAGCCTTTAAGTCTGACACCTGCTGTCTTAGGGCTGGACAGCTTTGCTATAATACCACAAAGTTTTCACTTTGTCAAGTATTTTTTTGAACTTTTTTGAAGCAACAAGCCTCCGAGTCCTAAAAACGGTCGGATTCTTATTTAACTTCAGCAGCTGCAGTACCAACCTTGTTGGGGTTGATCTTCACGCCGGGGCCCATTGTTGAAGCAACAACACATGAGCGGATGTACTGACCCTTAGCAGCAGCGGGCTTAGCCTTGATAACAGCATCAAGAAGAGTATTGAAGTTCTCCTGAAGCTTTTCAGCGCCGAATGAAGCCTTACCGATAGGACAGTGGATAATGTTTGTTTTGTCAAGACGGTACTCAATCTTACCAGCCTTAGCTTCAGTAACAGCCTGAGCTACGTTGGGAGTTACAGTACCAGCCTTGGGTGAAGGCATAAGGCCACGGGGACCAAGAACCTTACCGAGACGACCAACAAGGCCCATCATGCTGGGATGTGCGATAGCAACATCGAATTCCATCCAGCCTTCGCCCTGGATCTTAGCAACGAGGTCTTCAGCACCTACTACTTCAGCGCCTGCAGCCTCAGCTGCCTTTGCGTCATCGCCCTTAGCGAAAACAGCAACACGTACAGACTTACCTGTACCGTTGGGAAGAACAACTGCGCCACGAACCTGCTGATCAGCATGACGTGAGTCAACGCCGAGACGGATGTGAGCTTCAATTGTTTCGTCGAATTTTGCGGTAGCAGTCTTAATAGCTAATTCAAGAGCTTCCGCAGGATCATAAAGATTTGATTTGTCTACAAGCTTTGAGCCTTCGACATATTTTTTACCATGTTTCATTGTCTTTCATCCTCCTATAGAAGTGGTGTGATCGGATTTTTCCTCCCACTTGGAAGCAATTAGTCAGCGACTACGATGCCCATGCTGCGAGCTGTGCCTGCGATCATACTCATAGCTGCTTCTACACTTGCAGCGTTGAGGTCGGGCATTTTCTGCTCAGCAATTTTTCTGACCTGTTCACTAGTGATTGTTGCGACCTTTGTCTTGTTAGGTACGCCTGAACCGCTTTCGATACCGCAAGCCTTCTTGATAAGTACTGCTGCGGGCGGTGTCTTTGTTACGAATGAGAATGTACGGTCAGCGTAAACTGTGATTACTACGGGGATAATAAGACCGATATCATTCTTTGTGCGCTCATTGAATTCCTTTGTGAAAGCCATGATGTTAACACCGTGCTGACCGAGAGCCGGACCAACAGGCGGTGCCGGAGTAGCCTTACCTGCAGGAATCTGGAGCTTGATTAAACCTACAACTTTTTGAGCCATTTTTTGCACCTCCAAATTTATGTGGTTGATGGCGATTTGCATAAGATTTACAAATCTCCCACAGGGAACCGAAATTCCCTCGTCATAATAAACGGCATAGCCGTGAATTATAGCGTTCAGTTAACTCAGATTTCGTTTACTTCAATCTGGTTAAGACCGAGCTCAACAGGAGTTTCTCTGCCGAGCATTGATATCATAACAACAACAATTTCCTTATCAAGGTCAATTGAGTCTACGATACCGCTGTAGCCGTCGAACGGGCCACTTAAGATGTTTACGAAGTCCCCTACCTTGTAGTTAACTTCAACTGTTCTCTTTTCGATGCCGAGCTTAATAACTTCTTCATCTGAAAGAGGAACAGGCTTGCTTCCGGGACCAACAAATCCCGTAACGCCTCTTGTGTTTCTGATAACATACCAAGCTTCGTCTGTCATTGACAGCTCTTCGTCATCAAATTCACTCTTTTTCTTATAGATGCAAGCAACCTTAACCATTACATAACCGGGGAAAAGCTTACGCTCAACCTCACGAACCTTGTCGTCCTTGATTTCTGTTACGGTTTCAGTAGGGATTCTTACTTCAAAAATCTGATCCTGCATCTTTCGGTTTTCTACAACCGTGATGATGTTTGAGGCTACCTTATTTTCGTAGCCTGAGTAGGTGTGTACTACAAACCATCTGGCATTATCAGCCATTTCTACACCTCCAATTAACCGCCATTATTCTGTCTTTTCAGCAGCAGTTGTTTCTTCAGCTTCAGTTTCCTTTTCCTCTGCTTTAGCAGCGGTGGTTTCTTCAGCTTTCTTTTCGTCTTCCTCACCTTCGTGGTCGTGATCGTGATCATGCTCGTCTGCAACTGCAGAAGTTGTTGTTTCTGTTTCGCCGGTTGCAAGGTTCTTAAGACCCTTAACACCAGCTGAGAGAGCTGAGTCGATACCGAGAACGATGATTGTTACAATAGCAACAACAAGGATTACGATACCTGTGCTTTTAAGAACAGTCTGTGCATCGGGCCATACAATTTTCTTGCATTCACCCTTGAAATCCTTAATGAATTTCTTGGAGCCCTTGCCTGCACGGGCGAAGAAGTTTGGCTTGTCTTTTTTGCCGGCGCCTTTAGCAGCCTTGGCAACTTTCTGAGCAGCTTTAGCTTCATCGGTTGTGGCCTTTTCAACCTTTGAATCCTGAACTGACTTCTTTTCTTTATCAGCCATTATTCTTTCCTCCCGTTAATTATTTGGTTTCTTTGTGGAGAGTGTGCTTCTTGCAGAATCTGCAGTACTTGTTCATCTCCAACCTATCAGGATTGTTCTTCTTGTTTTTCATTGTGTTGTAATTGCGCTGTTTGCACTCTGTGCAAGATAAAGTAATCTTTACTCTCATGAACGGCACCTCCATTATCGGAAATTTCAAAGTCAAAACACAGCAACAAGAACCGTATTCTGACCGCTTAAGGCCTCCCTCTATTTCAGGGCACAAAAATAAAGCCCTCTACAAGAGGTACGGATAGTTTACCACACCTTCAAGCATTAGTCAAGGGCTTTATGAAAAAAATCTGTAATTTTTTGTAAATTATTTAATCTCAATCATTTCTTTGATTCTGAGAGGCTCCTTGGGTTCTGCATACTCACCCATTGAGTTGAATGTTCTTTCAACGCCGCAGAAACCGTCAACAACTTCCATACCTTCAATTACCTTACCGAAAGCTGCATAGTCACCGTCAAGGAAGCTGCAGTCGCCATAGCAGATGAAGAACTGGCTTGATGCAGAGTTTTTATTCATGCTTCTTGCCATTGAGATAACACCTCTTGAATGGCTGAGCTTATTCTGAGTGAAGCCATTTGAAGCAAATTCACCCATAATTGTTTCAGCACTGCCGCCGCAGCCTGTGCCGTCGGGATCGCCGCCCTGTGCCATAAAGTTATCAACAACTCTGTGGAAGGTAAGGCCGTCGTAGAACTTGCTGTTTACAAGCTTAAGGAAGTTAGCAGCTGTTGCGGGTGCGAATTCGGGGTAAAGCTCAATTGTATATTCTCCCCCGTTTTCCATTGTTACTTTTACTTTGGGATTGGACATTTTTTCTTGTCTCCTTTTGAATTAATAATACAATAATATTATAGGGAATTTTTCCTGTGTGTCAAGGTCTTCAAAAAAATAAGCTCAACTGTTGACAAATATGACTAATTCTGTTAGAATTACAAACGCTACGGAGAGTTGTCCGAGTGGTCGAAGGTGCAGCACTCGAAATGCTGTGTGGGGAAACTCACCCAGGGTTCGAATCCCTGACTCTCCGCCAATAAAGCTGATGCCAAATGGTGTCAGCTTTTTCTTTTTTATATAATGTATATTTTATATTATATCAATTAAATATAAAGCACAATAAAAAATAAAAGAGACTATTCTTTCGAATAATCTCTTTCGACTGGTCCGAGTGACAGGACTTGAACCTGCGGCCTCTTGACCCCCAGTCAAGCGCGCTACCAAGCTGCGCCACACCCGGATGTCTCTTAACGACTTGCCTATTATAGCATAATATAGAGATTTGTCAAGAGGTATTTTGAATTTTTTTGAGTTTTTTTGAAAAATATTTTTTATCTCTTTATCTTAGTGTCGGAACACCGTTTTCATCAAACTTAACTTCTCTGATTCTTGCGTGCCTGCAAGGATCATAAAGAGATTCTTCCCAATAAGTGCCGCATTCACCTCTGAGATGACTGTCAGGTCTTGCGTGATAAACAAGAAGCAGTTTACCGTTTTCATCTACAACAAAGCTGTTATGACCCGGCCCGGCTTCACCAATAAGATCAGATGTCTGTAAAACGGGCTCAGTTACCTTTGTCCAGCTGTTTATATCCATAAGATCACTGTCATTATCGGCATAAAGCATACCCATGCAATATTCAGCACCTGTTCCTGAAGCTGAAAAGAAAACGTAAACCTTATCGTTGGTTTTAAGAACACTAGCTCCCTCGTTAACTCTGAAGTTAACCTTTTCCCAATCGTATTCGGGTTTTGTAAGGAGAATCGGTTTAGAAATCAACTGGTTTGGTTCAAGCGGATTAATTTCAGCCATAAACAATGATGAATCGCCTATGATCTCTGCCCAGATAAGATAGTGCTTACCCTTATGCTCAAAATATGTCATATCAAGGGAGAAGCTGTTAAAGGAAGTGTTGTCACCTTCAGCAGCTTTCACTTTACCGAGCTCAACCCATTTATCATTTATAGGGTCATTACCGTCAAGACAAAGCATATATGGTCTTATGTGCCATACATCATCACTGTTGCCTGCAGCAAAGAAAACGTACCATTTACCGCAAATTTCGTGAATTTCTGGTGCCCATATGTGCTTTGACATAATTCCTTCTGAATGTGCATGCCATATTTCAACTTCTTCAACTTCAGCAAGTCCTTCAACCGTTTTACTTCTTCTGAGAATTATTCTGTCATAACCGCTGTGTACATTTTTATATGCAGGATATGAAGCTGTAAAATAATAGTAACCGTCACTGCCCTTTGTTATATACGGGTCAGCTCTTTCAATAATAAATGGATTCTTATACATATATTTTCTCCTGTGTTTTTTATTTATTTTACAACCTGGATATTCTTATGTCAAGTATTTTTAATTGCCATTATAGTGTCATCTGCAATGAATATAACAGTCATTAATATCATTCCTATTGATACAGAAGTTGAGTGAGAAGTAAGAACTCCGCAGTTAACGCCTGACGGTGAAAAGGTATTTACAGTTACAGGAAAAATTTTCAACATCACTGTAGCTATAAGGTAACATAAAACGGCTGATACAGTTCTTACAAAAATATATTTTATACTCTTTATTTTCAGCTCGCCTTGTACCGAAAAAATCTGAAAGGCAACAGAAAGACCGCCGAAGCTCATTAATGAAGCTATAAATGGTAGAGATCGGGCTCTGTAAGCAAGGCTGATTCCGTTTGTTACTTCTGTAATGCTCTTTATTAAAAGGCTAATTTCAGGTGAAAACGGAAGAATTTCAACAAGACTACATATTGAAGAAAATAACACTGTAAACGAGCAGATATAAAACATTGTTACAGCAGATTTTTTTACCGATAAAGTGAAAGCGGTTGAAAAATCTGTTTCATTTTCTTCTATAGCATCCATCACGCGTGTATATCTGTTAATTTTAATTTTTCTTCCGGATAGAATGCCGATAATAATTGAAGATAGTATTACGCTTAAGTATAAAACAAAACCGGCTTTAATACTCTTATATAGCATAGCACCCACAAAAGCAACGGCAAAGCTTAAAGATGGATTAACAGTAAAATTGAGCAGCTTCTCCCCTTCTTCAGCATTCAATACACCTCGTCCTACAAGATTGCTTACGCAAGTTACTCCGACAGGATATCCGCCAAGACAAGAAAGAATAAATATATTTAAGCTGAATGGTAATCTGAATATTTTGAGCGACAAAAAATCAAGCACTTTGTTGTTCTTCATAAGAATACCGGTAGACAGTAATAATTCAACAACAATTAAAAACGGATACAGCGAAGGAATCAGGCTTTGAAAGCAAAGGGAAAGACCGTTTTTTACACCATCAGCTGCAATTGAGGGATATCTGACAAGCAGAAAA
>JAFOXT010000237.1 GCA_017425745.1 Clostridia bacterium
AGTAATATTCTTGACGGTGTAATGCTCGACGACTTTAAAGCTAAGTTTTCAGGCGCAGTTTTCCAGTGCCTTGACAAGGGCTTTGCCGTTAATGAAAATGTTGATATCGTTGTCCGTCCCGAGGATGTTGACGTTGTGCCCATTGAAGAGGGTACAATCAGCGGTGTTATTACATCAAACACCTTCAAGGGTGTGCACTTTGAAATGATTGTTGATATTGACAACTTCAAGTGGATGATTCAGACAACAGATTACTATCCCGTAGGAACAAAAATCGGTATTCAGATTGAACCCGATGCAATCCATGTAATGAAAAAGAGTGAATACTCAGGCCTTTACGGTGACTACAGCTCATTCAGTGATGAAATTGAGCACCTTTCTGATGTTACGGTAGAGGAGGAATAAAAATGAAAAAATCCTCTCTTTCAAAAAAGCTTACGTCAGCACCGTACCTAGTTTGGGCTGCAATATTTATTATAGTGCCCCTTATCTTTGTGCTTTACTATTCGCTAACTGATGCAAACGGCAATTTTTCACTGCAGTATATTGTTGATATCGGTAAGTACAAGGATATTATGCTCAACTCAATCTGGCTGGGCTTTATTGCAACGGTAATCAGCCTTGTAATGGCGTATCCGCTTGCTTACATTATGGCTCGAAGCAAGGCCAATGTGCAAAGAACAATGATGATGCTCGTAATGCTTCCCATGTGGATGAATCTTCTTATCAGAACTTATTCTATGATGATTCTTATGCAGGATACAGGTATTATCAACACTGCACTTGAAGCAATCGGACTTTCACCCGTTCATATGATTAATACTCAGGGCGCAGTAGTCCTTGGTATGGTGTATAACTATATTCCTTATATGATTCTGCCTCTTTATTCAATTATGGCAAAGCTTGATTACAGCCTTGTTGAAGCTGCGCAGGATCTCGGTGCAAACAAGCTTACTGTTATTAAAAATGTTGTAATACCTCATTCACTTCCCGGTATTGCTTCAGGCTTTACAATGGTGTTTGTACCCTCGGTTTCAACCTTCTATATCTCTAAAAAGCTTGGCGGTAACACATTCTCACTTATTGGTGACATTATCGAAATGCAGTTCAAGAGCGCCAATAACTATAACTTAGGTGCGGCACTTTCAATGGTGCTTATGGTGCTCATCATTATCTGTATGATGGTTATGAATCAGTTTACCGGTGACGACGATGACGGAGGTGTACTGATATGAACAGAAAAATGGCTCCCATCTCAAAGCTTTATGTGTTTCTCATAATGCTCTTTCTGTACGCACCCATCGTTGTAATGATTTTCTTTTCATTCAACGCTTCATCAAGTACAGGTGTATTTACCGGCTTTTCACTTCGTTGGTATGAGTCACTGCTCCACGATTCTGCAACCATTAACGCCCTTAAGAATACTCTTATTCTTGCTGTTGCATCTTCAGGTGTTGCAACCGTAATGGGCACTGCAGCTGCAGTGGGTATCAACAACTACAAAAACAAGTATATAAAAAGCACTGTTATGAGTGTTACAAATCTGCCTATGATGAACCCCGAAATCGTAACGGGTATTTCAATGATGCTTCTCTTTGTTGTATGCGGAAATATCATCGGCAGAAAAGAAACTCTCGGCTTTGAAACAATGCTTATTGCTCACGTTACATTCTGTCTGCCTTATGTAATTCTTTCTGTTTTACCTAAGCTAAGACAGCTTGACAGACATCTTCCCGAAGCAGCTATGGACCTTGGCTGTACACCTGTAAAAGCCTTTTTCAAGGTTGTTCTTCCTTCAATTTCAACAGGTATCGTGTCAGGTGCTATGATGTCATTTACCCTTTCACTTGATGACTTTGTAATCAGTTATTTCACTCAGGGTCCTTCATTTGAAACTCTGCCTATCAGAATTTTCTCAATGACTAAAAAAAGAGTTACACCTGATATGTATGCTCTTTCAACCCTTATTTTTGTTGCAATTCTCCTTCTTCTTGTGCTTCTTAATGTTACACAGGCAAGAGGCGAGAAGAAGCTCTCCAACAAGCTTGATAAGGGGGCGAAAAAATGAAAAAATTAACCTTTCTTATTTTTGCTCTCACCTTAATGCTTTCTCTTTCGCTTTCAGCTTCAGCTTATGAAAACGAAGAGTGGTATAAGGGCAGCGAGGGAACAACAATCAACGTTTTTAACTGGGGTGAATACATTTCCGATACCTACGAGGACGGACTCATCAATGTAAACGAAGAGTTTGAAAAGCTTACAGGCATCAATGTCAATTATGTTACCTATGAAAGCAATGAGGACCTTTACCCCAAAATCAAAAACGGCGGTGCAAGCTACGATATCATTATTCCTTCGGATTATATGATTGCACGAATGATTTCCGAGGAAATGCTTCTTCCTATTGATGTTGAAAGCATACCTAACTACAAGTACATTTCAGACGATTATAAAAATATGTACTTTGACCCGGATAATAAATATTCAGTGCCTTACAATGTTGGTATGGTAGGACTTATCTACAACACAAAAATGGTTAAGGAAAAGCCTACAAGCTGGAGCGTTATGTGGGATGAGCAATACAAGGGTAAAATTCTTATGATTGATAACCCTCGTGATGCTTTTGCAATTCCCGAAAAGCTTCTGGGTTATTCACTTAATACAACCGATGAAAAAGAGCTTTCAGACGTTGCTCAGCTTCTTATTGAGCAAAAGCCTCTTTTACAGGGTTATGTAATGGACGAGGTTTTCAACAAGATGGAAAGCGGTGAGGCGGCTATGGTGCCTTACTATGTTGGTGACTACATTCTTATGAGTGACATCAATCCGGATCTGGATTTTGTTTACCCTGAAGAGGGCGTTAACATTTTTGTCGACTCAATCTGTATTCCTAAGTGCAGCCAGAATTACGAGGCGGCAATTAAGTATATCAACTTCCTTCTTGACCCTGAGGTAGCACTCAGCAACGCTTTTTATATCGGTTATGCAACTCCCAATACGGGTGTGCTTGATAATCCCGAATATGCTGAAATGCGCAACAACGAATATCTCTATCCTTCAAAGGAGAATATGCCCGATGTTGAGTATTTCCATAATCTTCCTCAGGAATCGTTGCTCAGACTTTCAGAGCTCTGGAATGAAATCCGTATACACGGCACTGACAATACTCATATTTATATCGGCTTTGCAATTGTAGGTCTCATTATTCTGATTTTCTCGGTCAGAAAAAGCTACATCCGCAAAAAGAGAGAGTATTGGTACAATTTCCCCGAATAAAAAATATGACTGACAATGTGGGCTTAAGGCTGAGTTGTCAGTCATTTTGTGTTATTTTACATATTTTTATGCCTCATTTTTTATACCCGATAAAAGCACAGTCCATATTATTGTATTGTGAAAAATATTCAACAAAACTGTATTGACAAAAAGAAAAATCTTTCTAAAATAGTGAATAGAACAAATGTTCGTCTGTGCTTGCATGAATATTGGAGGTATTAAAAAATGAAAAACAGCTTTACATCTTCAGATTATATAAACGCAAAAGAATCATTTATCAGATGGAAGGGTAACATCAACGAAAGCGTTGATGCCTATGTACTCAGACAGCGGAAGGCTGAGCTGAGAGAGCTTGTCAAAAGGGTGGTGAAAAACGAACTTTCAGACTATGACAGGCTTATTGTCACTCTCCGTTGGTACGAGAATTATTCGGTGGTTGAAATTGCTCGTAAGCTGGGCGTTGACCGTTCCACAGTTAACCGTCACCTTGAAAAAATAAACACAATAATCTACGATAAGCTTAAATATGCAATTGAGTATCGCTACGGAAGAGGCTACAGTGATGCGTCAGAAATTATAATAAAAAGCGATGAAGCCTTCAGCTGTGTTGTTAAATCCAATGAAGTGTCAGACAGGCTTCTTTATCTCAGGGAAAAACAGTTCTTTTCACTTGAAGATGTGTCATCAATGACAGGAATAGGAAAGGAAAGACTTTCTGAGCTTGAAGAGTATGGAAGCAAAATGACAATGACTGAGCTGAAAAAGCTTTGCACATTTTATCGCTGCAGTTCAGATTATCTTCTTTTCGGAAAAGTGGAAGGAGGCGCTGCTTATGACAAATTCGCTCAGTGAGCTGAGTGCAACATATGAAAAGAGTATTGCTCTTCAGCAGGAGATAATTGACAAAACACGTCTTAAGCTGAAAAAAGCAAGTGCCGAATTTAATTTTAAAGAGATAGAGCGTCTGAATTCGCTTTTAAGAATTCTCTATGATGAAAAAAGTGAGCTTGAGCTTTCAGCATACGAGATGAAAAAATATCTTAATTAAGCTTTTTGCCGGAGTTTTATGACTCCGGCTTAATTTTTTTAAAGTAAAAATTAAGTATAAGTAATATAAATTATATAAAGTGCTTAATTGTACTTGCTTTTTTTTACTAAATAGTATACAATTATAGCAATATTCCTAAAAGACGAGAAAATGTCTTAGGTAAAATTTTTTAGAAAAGGATGAAATCCAGTATGGCAAATCAGGAAAAAACTGCTGCTGAGCTTTACCGTGAAGAAAGAAAACAGCGTATTGCCAAGGCAGCAAAAAAGAATCAGAAAAAATCAAATAAGGTTATCCTTACAAAGAAGAGTAAGGCTGTAATTGCAGTGTTAGTAGTTATTGCTATTGCTCTTGGTATCGGTGGCTTTGCTGTAAGCAACTCAGGTGTGCTTCAGAGAGGTAAGGTTGCTTTCACTGTTGGCGGTGAAGAAGTAAAGATGGCTGAATACAGCTACTATTACAACCAGATGTTCTCACAGGCATTCAATTTATCATACCAGTATGAATCATACAGCCCCGGTATGGGTGCAATGTATACAGGCTATGACTGTTCAATTGCTCCTGACCAGCAGAAGTATATCGGCGAAATTGAAGGCATCGAGGAGCCCACATGGTGCGATTACTTCGATTACACTGCAAGACAGCAGATCAGATATGCAAAGGCTTGCGAAATCTATGCTGCTGAAAACGATATCAAGCTTGACGAAAAAGACTACGCTGAGGTTGATAGCATCATTGAACAGGTAGAAACATCTGCAAAGAGCGGTCAGACTCCTTACAGTCTTGCAGCTTATCTCCGTACATTCTACGGTAAGAGCATGAGCGTTGCTGCATTCCGCGAGATTACAGAAACTCAGCTTCTTGTTCAGAAGGTTAACGAAACAAGAATTGACGAATACAAGGCTTCATACACAGATGAAAAGATCAATGAGGTTTACAATAAGGACCTTACTGCTTACGGTGTTGTTTCTCTCAGAAACTATGTAGTTAACGCTGAAAAGGTTGAAGACAAGGAAAAGGAAACATCAGCAGTAACAAAGGAAACTATGGCTGCAGCAAAGGCAAAGGCAGAAAGCTTTGCATCAAAGGTTAACAGCGACGACAGCTTCAAGGCAGTTGCTTTTGAATTCGAAAAGGCTGCTAAGAATGAGAAGGCTGAAGATATGAAGAAGGACGACAAATTAACCCTTCTTGCAGACCAGGCTTACAGTGCACTTCCCGCATCAGACGCAGACTTCCTTAAGTGGGCGTTCGATAAGAACACAGCAATCGGTTCAACCTATGTTCTTGAAAATGAAGGTTCAGGCTACACAGTTTATATGATGAGCGCTCCTGTTCATCACGCACCCGTTTTAACAACCTACGATGTAAGACACATTCTTATTGCTTTCCCTGAAGCTGCAGAAGGCGAAGAGGAAAAGAAGGATGACGTTAAGGTTGAAATGCTTGACACTTCAGCTTACGATGTAACAGTTGACATTGATGTTGACCTTGAAAATACAGGCGACAAGGAAACATACAAGAAGGCTCAGGATATCCTTAAGGAATACCTTGACGGCGACAAGACAGAAGAAGCTTTCGCTGAACTTGCTAAGAAGTATTCAGAAGACAATGCTGAAGACGGCGGTCTTTATGAAGCAGTTCCCAAGGATAGAATGGTTTCTGAATTTGAAAACTGGTCACTTGCTGAAGGCAGAAAGACCGGTGACGTAGGTATCGTTGAAAGCACATACGGTTACCACATTATGTATCACATTGCTGTAGCTGAAACAACCTGGATGGATACAATCAAGGAAGATCTTGCAGCAGAAGAACAGAACGAATTTGCTGAAAAGATTTCAACTGCTGATAACGTTAAGATTGAAAACGAAAATCAGAGCACACTTGATCAGGTTAAGGATGAAGTTGTAGCTCTCGCTAAGCAGCAGGCAAGAAACATCAAGAACGCTTCTGCAGCAGCATCATACTAAGAAAAACTAAAAGAGAGAGGATTTCCTCTCTCTTTTTTTGCGAAATGGTCAGGCTGACGGGAAATGTGCAAGATGACGTTTTCTTTGCTCCTAAGCTGTACATTGGTACTGCAAGAGGGCAAAAAACGTCAAGCGCAAAAGTTTAATCGCCATAACTCGATGTTGTGGCGATTAACTATTACATATATATAAATTGATTTTTGGTATATAAAAACTTCTGTTTGTTATTATCTTTTGCACGTTCTTGTGCGTTTATCGGCAGTCTGTAACTGCGTAGAAATTGCTTTCCCACGCAGGCACATAAGGATGATGTCTGTAGTAGATTTTATACTCTGAAGAAAGCTCGTGGATTTTGAGCGGAAGAGTGTACATATCTTCATCGCGGTGATAAGCGCAGACATAAAGCTTAGGAAGATTTTCTTTTATTGTTTTTTCAGCACCATCAAGAGCTTTAAGCTCAGCACCTTCAATATCCATCTTCAGAAAGGTGATTTTGTCCGTAACCGTACCGTCAACACTTCTGAACTCAACAGGTATGCCGTCTTTTTCGGTTCTTGAGCCTCTGGCGGCTTTTTTCTGGAAATATAGTGTTTCTTCCTTATCCCATGCGCCAAGGTTATAAAGGTCAATATCTGTAAGATTTCCGGTCTTTCTTGTCAACTTTTTAAAATTCTTGCTGTCAGGCTCAAAGGCAATTATTTTTTTATATTCGCCCTTTGTTACGCCGAGAAATTCTCTTATTGTGTCGCCGTCATAAGCACCAAGGTCAAGAATCACTTCGTCATTATTTAAGTGCAGGATATCTTCATAAAGCTTTTCTTTTTCATATTCACACTCATAAAGATATTTAACCTTGCCGCTCAGCTTGTAGCGAAGCACATTAAGAAAGGTTTCCTTTGATTTTTCATCTGCAAGAAGTTCATAGGCCTTTCTGAATTCCTCCTCGTGCTCAAGCAGAAAAGCTTCAGTGAAGTATTCCTTACCGATAATAGAAACGCAAGGGGAGTAGAATTCATATTTTTCACTCATTGCCTTGATTTTATCAAGAGTAGGTCTGTCGTGCACAGCAAAGGTCATAAGAATAATAAAATCGCTGTATTTTTCCTCAACCTCACTGAGCTTCAGTACCTTTTTGCCGTGGAAAAAGTGTCCTCTTACAAATTCATCGCTGGCAAAAATTTCGCTGTAAGTAATTCCCTTTTCCTCAAGAATGCTTATAATCATATCAGCGCCGTCGCCCATACCGTAAAGCACAATAGGCTTTTCGGTTTCAGAAAGATAATTCCACAAGGGAGTTTCGTTTAAAAGTTCAAGCATTTTACTGCACCTTTCTTTCATAATACCGGCATATAATACCACATCTTGAGAAAAATAACAAGTGAAGCACCAAAAAGTGTGGAGGGATTTATATGGAATTTTGCTGAAAACTCTGTACAAAATAAAATCTTTGTGATATAATATGCTCAACAAAGGAGGTTTTAAAAATGAAAAATCTTAAAAGAATCCTTGCAGTTGCTCTTACCGCTATCCTTGTGATGACATTATTCACAGCTTGTGTTAAGACTCCCGAAAAAGAAATTCTCGGTTCATGGAGAGATTCAACACAGACAATGGGCTATGAATTCAAAGAGAACAACGTTGTTACAATTACGTTCCTTGATATCACAGTACCCATCGTAAATCTTCCTTACAAGGGCACAGTTGAAGGTACATACCAGATTACCAAAAGAGATGACGGTAACCACTATGTAACTATCACTTACACAGTATTTGCAACAAGTGTTACAAAAGATTATATGTTCAAGATTGACGGTAACGCTCTTTCACTTACTGACGTTGCAGACGGTAAGACAGTTGTTTATATGGCTTACGCTGAACCTCAGGAAACAGTTGCAACAACACCGGCTCAGTAAAAACAAGAAGATAAAAAGGGTATCTGTGGATGCCCTTTTTTACATTAAATTTTAATGGGGTGACCTTATGGCTAAAAGTACAAAAATTATTATGATTATTTTCTGCTCACTTGTTGCTGTGCTCTGTGTTGCAATCGGTGTCAGCACCCTTAAAAGCGAAAGTGAGAAAAAGGGCGAGGGTAAGCCTACAGTTTCTCAGAGTACAACCGTAGCTTCAACTGCTCCAACTTCAACAACTGCCGCGAGTGATGTATTATCCGTGCAGATTATCGGCAAATGGCGTGACAGCGCTGATATGAGCGGCTTTGAATTCTTCTCTGACGGAACAGTTGAAATCACTTATGTAAATCTCACAGTGCCCATTATCAACATTCCCGTAAACGGCACAACAAAGGGTATTTATACCCTTGAGGGTGATAAGCTTACAACAAAGTTTACAATTTATTCCACAACAATTGAAGATACCTATACTGTTTCGGTAAACGGTAACAACCTTTCAATGACTAACCATGACGGTAATGAAACCACCACATATATGCGTGCGAAAAAAGAAGCTGAAACAACCACAGCCAAAACCACAACCCATCCGTCAACTACAAAAAACAGCAGTAATGTGCTTTATGACGATGAGCTTATAGGCTCATGGGAAACCTATGACGGTGCAGTTTACAGCTTTGAGCTTGACGGAGAATTTGAGCTGGAAAAGAACAACAGAGACTACGACGGCATCTATCTTACCGATGAAGGTAAAATCACTCTTCAGTACGCTGACGGCGGCAAAAAGGTTACTGAAAAATACACCTACAGTGTTACAAAAAATACTCTTTCTCTCAGCAAAAACGGTGAAGAAATTCTTCTTACAAGAGAGGGTACAGGCGGCAACCGTTTTGATGAAAGCGACATTTTCGGAGTATGGCGCGACGGTACCGATATGGCAGGCTTTGAATTCAAGCCCGGCGGAATTTGTGAAATTACCTATATGAATTTTACAGTACCCGTTGTTAATATTCCCATTAACGGCACATTTACAGGTACCTATGAGATAAAGGGTAACAAGCTGACCGTATCAGCAAATATTTACGGTAATGCTATGAATGACGAGTATGAATTCTCTGTTTCAGGCAATACTCTCAGAATGAAAAACACCGAAACAGGTGCAGAATACACTTATCTGAAAAAATAAAGGAGAAATCAGTTTGACACAGCAGGAAAAAGTTTTTGAGGCTCTTGACAAGCTTGGAATTGAATATAAAGTAATTCACCACGAGCCCGTACACACAATTGAGGATATGGATGCTCTCGGTATATTCACTGACGGAGAGGTTTGCAAAAATCTCTTTCTCAGAAATGCCAACGGCAAAACTCACTATGTGGTATCAATGATGAAGGATAAGCATCCCGATATTCAGCAGGATATCCGTTCACAGCTTGGCTGTTCACGTCTCAGCTTCGGATCTGACGAAAGACTTATGAAGCATATGGGACTTTTGCCCGGTGCAGTTTCACCCTTCGGTATTCTCAATGACGATGATGCCGATGTAGTTGTGGTTCTTGACAGTGAGCTTAAAACCTATGACGGACTTATCGGTTTTCATCCTAATGATAATACAGCCTTTGTGTGGCTCAAGTTTGATGACCTTATGAAGTTTATCAAAAAAAGAGGCAACGACGTTTACTTTATCAACATATAACAAAAGCACCCGAAAGGGTGCTTTTGTTCTTAAAGTTGAAAGATAAAAGTTGAAAGTTGAAATGTGGGTCGCTACGCTCCGATTGTATTTACTTTAGCTAAATTTTGCTGTGCAAAGCTAAATAGCTCACTGAGGTTCGCAGCTAAATTTTACTGCGTAAAGCTAAATAAAATTCGCTTATAAGCTGACCGAAGGTCAATTTAGCTCGCTATCAGCGAATTTAGCTATTAAAAAAAGCCCTGATGGGCTTTTTTTAATACATTCCGCCGCCCTGAGCCATAGCCGCTGCTGCAGCTGCATCTGCTGCGGGGTCGGGGATATCAGCGATAAGTGATTCTGTTGTAAGAACCATTGAAGCTACGGAAGCAGCATTCATAAGTGCTGAACGTGTAACCTTAGTAGGATCGAGAATACCTGCTTCAGCCATATTCACATATTCTTCCTTAGCGAAGTTGAAGCCGTAGCCAACCTTACCTGATGAAACAATTTCGTTTACAATAACGCTGCCTTCAAGACCTGCGTTCTTAGCAATCTGACGAACGGGTTCTTCAAGAGCCTTAAGCACAATGCGTACGCCTGTCTTTTCGTCGGGATCTTCTGTTTCTTCAAGAAGAGCAGTAACTGCGGGAATTGAGTTGAGAAGTGCAACGCCGCCGCCTGCAACCATACCTTCTTCAACTGCAGCCTTAGTAGCAGCAAGAGCGTCGTCAATGCGGAGCTTCTTTTCTCTCATTTCTGTTTCTGTAGCAGCACCAACCTTGATTACTGCAACACCGCCTGCAAGCTTAGCAAGTCTTTCCTGAAGCTTTTCTGTATCAAATTCTGAGGTTGAAACCTCGATCTGACTCTTAATCTGATTTACGCGAGCCTTGATCTGATTCTTATCACCTGCACCGTCAACAATTGTTGTTGTTTCCTTTGTAACAACAACCTGTCTTGCTGAACCGAGCATATCCGGAGTAGCAGTTGTAAGCTCAAGACCAAGATCGCTTGTAATAACCTGGCCACCGGTGAGAATAGCGATATCCTGAAGCATTTCCTTTCTTCTGTCGCCAAAGCCGGGAGCCTTTACAGCAACGCAAGTGAATGTACCTCTGAGCTTGTTAACAAGAAGAGTTGCAAGAGCTTCGCCTTCAACGTCTTCAGCAATAATAACGAGCTTTCTGCCCATCTTAAGAACCTGCTCAAGAAGGGGAAGAACTTCCTGAATGTTGCTGATTTTCTTGTCTGTAATAAGAATCGCTGCGTCGTCGATAACAGCCTCCATCTTGTCTACGTCTGTAGCCATATAGGGTGAAACGTAGCCGCGGTCAAACTGCATACCTTCAACAACTTCCTTCATTGTTTCAGCAGTCTTTGATTCTTCAACAGTGATAACACCGTCGGTTGAAACAATTTCCATAGCCTCAGCAATAAGCTGACCTACTGATTCATCAGCAGATGAAATTGTTGCAATTCTTGCAATATCAGCTGAGGTTGTAACAGGGCTTGAGTTTGCCTTAACTGTTTCAACTGCAGTTTCAACAGCCTTTTTGATACCCTTTTTAACAACCATAGGGTTAGCACCTGCTGCAACGTTTTTCATACCCTCACGAACAAGAGCCTGAGCGAGAAGAGTAGCAGTTGTTGTGCCGTCACCTGCAACGTCGTTTGTCTTTGTTGCAACTTCCTTAACGAGCTGAGCGCCCATATTTTCAAATGCGTCCTCAAGCTCAATTTCCTTAGCGATTGTAACGCCGTCGTTTGTGATGAGGGGAGCGCCGTATTTCTTGTCAATAACAACGTTTCTGCCCTTGGGGCCGAGTGTGATTTTTACAGTATTGCTTAATTTATCAATACCGTTCTGAAGAGCTTTTCTTGCTTCTTCACCGTAAATTACCTGTTTAGCCATGTGTATTTCTCCTTAAACCTTATTCTACAATTGCGAGGATATCGTTCTGGCGTACGATAATGTATTCCTCACCGTCAACCTTAACTTCAGTGCCTGCATACTTGCCCGTGATTACCTTATCACCAACTGATACAAACATTTTTACTTCCTTGCCGTCAACAAGTCCGCCGGGACCTACTGCAATAACCTCTGAGAACTGAGGCTTTTCCTGAGATGCAGATGTAAGAATGAAACCGCTCTGAGTTGTCTCTTCAACTTCAGTAGCCTTCAGTACTACTCTGTCAAGAAGGGGTTTGATTGTCATAATTTATTCCTCCTGAAAAAATTTTCATGTTAGACTGTGTTTTAGCACTCTTAACTCTCGAGTGCTAATGACTATTTTAGTAACTTTTTTTGGATAAGTCAAGTCTTTTTCAAAAATAATTGGAAAAATTTACGATTATTTATTTGCAGTGCCTTTCGGAATAATATTACAGGTGATTATTTTGAACAAAAGAGTTATTTTTGTATATACTGTTATGCTCAGCAGCTTCGCTTTACTTCTGCTTCGTGTAGCTTATCTCGGAAGTTCAACATACTCCGAAGCGGCAAAGGAAAAATCAACACGAACAATTGTAATTGCAGAAGCAAGAGGCAAGATATATGACCGCAATTTAAACCGTATTACCGAGAGTAATGAAAAGCTGCTCTCGGTTGTTATACCTACAATCGGCGCAGCACCGTACCTCAGAGCTTATATGAGCGAAGAGGAGATTACTGAAAGACTGCAGATGGGCTTTCCGTTTACAATAGAAACCAAGGAAAAAATCAACAACAGCTTTATCCGCACCTTTTCAGTATATGACAGATATTCAGAAAATCAACTTGCACCGCATATTACAGGTTATATTGATAAGGATAAAAAGGGTGTTTACGGAATTGAAAAAAGCTTTGATGATTTTCTGAGAAAAAACAAAGGAAAGCTTAGTGTTACCTTTGAAGCTGACCGCACAGGCAGAATTCTTGCAGGTATGGATAAACACATCAAAGACGAAAATTATTCGTCAAAAGCAGGTGTAGTGCTGACTCTTGACAGTGAAATTCAGAGCATAGCCGAGTCAGCGCTTAAAAACAGCAGGATTAAAAGTGGCTGTGCCATTGTAATGAAAGCAAAAACGGGTGAAATTCTGGCTCTTGCAAGTGTGCCTGAGTTTGACCCGACGGCGGTTGAAAAAAGCCTTATGGTCGAAAATTCACCCTTTCTGAACAAAGCTCTGTGCGCCTATTCACCGGGCTCTGTTTTTAAACCTCTTGTAGCAGTGGCGGCACTTGAAAGCGGTATAAGTGCTGACTATACCTATGATTGCAAGGGAAAAATCAAAATCGGTGACAGTGTTTTTACTTGCTATAATCATAATGCTCACGGAAAAATAAATATGACAACAGCCCTTGAGGAGTCCTGCAATAC
>JAFOXT010000238.1 GCA_017425745.1 Clostridia bacterium
ATGCTTACAGTCTTCTATTTCTATGTTCCCGAAGGCTGGAGTATTCAGCAGATGACTATGTTCCGTTACGGTGTTGCTTGCTGTCAGACAGTTTTCAATGTGTTCAATAACCTTGCTCTTAATCTTGTTCAGGTTATTTCTCCCAATCATAAGGAAAAGAAAACTGTTGCAACAATATGGCAGCTGTCATACTATATCGGTTACGGCGGAGCATATCTTTCAACCTTTGTTTACGGTCTTTTCAGCGACGACAAGAACAAGATGTATATGACTCTCGGTATCGTTGCTGCAGCAGTTACACTCTTCGGTAATCTTATGTGCGGTCTTTTCTGTAAGGAAAGAATTGAGCTTCCCAAGAAGGAAAAGGTTAAGGTTTCAAGAGCCTTGTTCTCACTGTTCAAATACAGAAACTACCGTGCCTTCCAGTACATCCAGTGGGCTAATGCCTTTGCAATGCTCGGCAAGATGTCAACCTATCTTGCTGCCATTACAGTAGGTTCATCAAAGAACCTTCTTCTCACTCTTCCCACAGCTGTAGGTACTGTTGTAGGTAACCTTATTACCACAAAGCTTTCCAAAAAGTATGAGCCCACAAAGCTTCTTAAATTCTGCGGTATTTATTCACCCGTTTCAGCAGGCGTGCTTTTCGCTATCTGCTTTGTTGAAGCAAAAATGGGTATCAGATTCTTTGAAGGCTGGAACAGTATTTTCTTCTATCTGTTCTACTTTGTATTTGGTATCGGCATCGGTATTCAGGAGCTTTCAAAATCTCACTTCGATGTTGAATTCTATGATTATCTTGAATGGCAGACCGGTGAAAGAATGGAAGCAATTCAGGGTATTATTCCCGGTTGGATCAACTCAGCCTGCAACTATCTTAAGGACCTTGCAATTCCCTTTATGATTGCTTGGGCAGGCTATATGTCATCAGCTGAGGGTGACCTTGTAAAGACAATGCAGGCTCAGCCTACATACCTTGATACTTGTCTTAAGATTCTCGGTTTCCTCCTCTTCGGTTACACTCTTGCAAACGTTCTCAAGGCTATTATTCTTAAGCTCTTCTATGATGTTGAAGGCGAAAAGAAAGAGCAGATGTACCGTGAGCTTGAAGTAATCAGAGCAGAACGCCACAAGGAGAATGAATCTCTCAGTCAGGCGTAAAAAGTTCTTGATGAATAATTACAAGGAATGGAACTAAATTAAAAAGCGAAGCCTCCTTGCATTTGCAGGGAGGCTTTTAAAATTGAAAAGGAGAGTAAAAATGCCGAAAAAGTATTCTCATGTAATAGTTATAGGTGTTGACGGTGCAGGACATTGGTTCAAGGAAGCTGACACACCTTGCTTTGATAAAATATTCGCTGACGGAGCAATAACCTACAACGCGCTTTCTTCAAAGCCTACCATCAGTGCAGAGTGCTGGGGATCAATGCTTATAGGTGTGGGACCCGAGGTACACAAGCTGACCAACAGCAGAGTTTCTACTTTGCCATATAATATATTTTCAAAATTTCCTACCGTTTTCAAGCGAATAAGAAAAGCTTATCCTGATGCTGAGCTTGGTTCGTTTTGCGACTGGAATCCCATTACAAAGGGAATTGTAGAAAAATTTATGGGCGTTTCTCATATGACCGCAAGAGACAAAGAGCTTACACCTTTAATTTGCAAATATATAAAAGAAAAAAAGCCTGATTTTCTTTTTATCCACTTTGACAGCACTGACGGTGCAGGGCATAAAAACGGATACGGTACACCTGAGCATATCAAAGCAATAGTTGAGGTTGATAAGCTTATAGGTGAAGTTTATTCTGCTGCCGAAGCTCTTGAAGACACACTTTTTATGGTTATTGCAGACCACGGCGGTACTAAAGAAGAAAACGGCAAGGGTAATCACGGCGGTTGGACAGACGAAGAAAAATATGTTACCTTTGCGGCTGCAGGTAAGGGCATAATCAACGGTGAAATAAAGGCAATGAATATCCGTGACCTTGCGGCAATTGTGCTCTATGCTTTCGGCATAGATGCTCCGGATTTCAACGAAAAAGGCTGGACCTCACAGATACCGGAGGGTTTGTTCTCTGACTATAAAGGTGAGTACCGTGATATCTCTCACCTCACGGGTGCTGCACCGAGAATTTCAAAGGAACACCATAAATCTGAGCTGATATAAATACGGACAGACGTTTTATTGGTGATTAGGCTAAAATAAAGAAAGCAGACTTGCCGTAGGTACAATGCAGGATATTAAAAAGCGTGGTACCATAGCTATGCAGAGGAGATAACATTTATTAAAAAAGAGGAAAAGAAAATGAATTTTATAAAAGTTACTGACAATAAAAATGTTTTTGCTGACGGTGTTCATGATGACACAAAGGCCTTGCAGGAATGTATTGATGCAGTTAAAGATGGCGGTACAGTATATTTTCCTGATGGCACCTATCTTGTTTCAGCGGCGCTTATTTTCTATTCAAACCAGATTTTCAAGCTTTCTGATAAGGCTGTGATTCTGAGAAGCAAGGAAAGTGAACCCATAACAAGATATCTGCTTGCGGCTTATTCTGAGCCTGAATGGGGCGGCTACGAGGGTACACATGATGTTGTGATTTCAGGCGGTATCTTTGACGGTAACAGCGAAACAACCGAAAAATCAACTCTTGTGAATACGGTGCATTGCCGCAATATCAGAATTGAGTCCTGCCGTTTCCGTCACTGCTCTATGTGGCATATGATTGAGATTAATTCAACAGAAAATGCTACTGTAGAAAACTGTATTTTTGATGGGCCTACATATACTCTTGTGCCCGAAAATCTTCTTAATGAAGAAATTCAGCTTGACCTTGCACGCGACGGCTCATACGGGCCCGTTTATAACTGTGACGGCACTCTTATTGATTTCTGCAAGGATGATACTGTATGCCGTAATATCACAATAAAAAATAATATTTTCAAGTGTGCAGGCTTTCCTGCTATAGGTCACCACGGTGACTGCGGTCATAATAATATACTTATAGAAAACAACATCTTTGACGGCCCGTCAGGCTTAAACGGTACAAGCAGGGGATATATAATATTCAGACCAACTGTTTATGACGTGGAAATAAGAAATAACTTTTTTGCGTCACCTGAGAAGGCTGAAACGCCGAATTACGGAATTGTTTTTGAAAACCCCGACAGACAGAAGCTGTCTGCACACAGCAACATTTTCAGCGGTAAAATTGATAAAGAAGTAATTGTGGGTGCGGGAGAGTAATATGGTAAATTCCTTAAGTAACAAAAAATCCAATTTCCTTATTTTTCTCTGTTGGGCAGCCTATACCGCCGCTTATGTGGCAAGGCTTAACTACAACGCTTCAATGGTAGAAATTCTGTCGCAGATGGGTACTACAAAAGAGGCGGCAGGTACTGTAAGCTCATTTTTCTTCTTTGCTTACGGTGCGGGTCAGCTGGTTAACGGTCTGCTTTCAAAAAAATATAATACAAGGTATTCCGTTGCCGTTGCACTTGCAGCTTCTTCTGTTATTAACCTTGGAATGACCTGCTGTAACGGAATAGCTTCTATGAAATATTTATGGCTTTTGAACGGTGTGTTTCAGTCAATTCTCTGGTCATCACTTATTAAAACGCTGTCAGATAATCTCGCTGACAACAAGCTTTCAAAAGCAGTTATGGTTATGAGTACAACTGTTGCCTCGGGTACTTTTGTTGCTTACGGGCTTGCTGCACTTTTCTCTTATCTTGGTCTTGACTGGACAACTATTTTCTATGTGGCGTCAGTGCTGGTCGGTGTTGTGGCAGTGCTTTGGTTTGTTGGTATGAGTACAATAAAAAAAGAACAAACACAAAGAGAAAATGCAGAGCTTAAAATAAAAAGCAAGCTGACTCTTAAGCCTGTTTTTGTTATAAGTATTGTGGTTATACTCATATCTGCAATTTCAAACGGCTTTATAAAAGACGGTATAACCACCTGGGTGCCTTCGATACTCAAAGAGGAATTCGGTGTACCCTCGTCACTTTCTATTATTGTAACGCTGCTTCTTCCTGTGCTGTCCATTTTCGGCACAACTCTTGTTAATGCACTGCACAAAAAGCAGAAGGACGAAAACGCTCTCAACGGTATTTTTTACTTTGCTACAATTATCTTAACTGTGCTTATAATTGTGACTCTCAGGCTTAAAGCTGTACCGCTTACACTGCTGCTTTTTGGAGGAATTGCCTGTCTTATGGCGGCTGTAAACAATGTTATAACAAGCATAGTACCGCTTTATTCAAGAGATAAAATTGATTCAGGCTTCTCTGCAGGCTTGCTCAACACCTTCTGCTATATAGGAAGCACCCTTGCAACATCACTGCTTGGAAAAATTGCTGATACAAAGGGCTGGAATGATGTTTTTATCTGTATTTTAATTTTCACAGTTATCTCATTTGTGGTTTGTGTTATCTCAGCAGTGCTTAATAAAAAAATAAAACTCAAGCAAAAGATATAATCAAACAGATGGTAAATGCAAAAGCCACGCATATCGCGTGGCTTTAATAGGTACTCCGAGAGGGTAAAAAAGGTCAAAACAATGTCAAAATCGTACAAAGTTCGATGCTTTGTACGATTTTCTTTCTGTTGATTTTAAATTAATTATACTACGAGTTCTCTCTTTATGAAAGAGATTGTTGCTCTTGTGCGTTTATCGACAGTCGGGAGCCACGCGTATCGCGTGGCTTTAATTTGTTATTCAACTGTTATTTCCCAGTTGTCAAGATTTCCTTTGATAACTTCAAGATTCAATCTGCCGTCAGTAAAGCTTATTGTTGCCAGAATGTCAGGCAAGCAAAGAGGCAGCTTTATATTTTTCTCCACAGGCTTAAGTGTGATTTTTTTGCTTTCATAATCAACTGAAAGTCCTGAAGCGGCAATAAGTGTGGACCAGGCTGACATGGGTCGGGTATAGTGATGGCCACATTCCCAATGATCCCAGAAGGCGCCAAGTCTCATCTGATTTTTATGAATTGTGCTGATTTCCTTATCTGCAATTTCGCGAAGTCCCACCGAAAGAGCAAGGGCTGAAAACGCATAGCCAATTCCTGTCCAGGCGGCTTCAGCCTGACAGTTTTTATATGTGTGTATGGTGGTCTTTCTGTTGCCGTAGTAAGCTGCATTTATAAGGCCTGATTCATTATCAAAGTTGTTTTGAAAAATTATTTTCAGAACATCTCGTATTCTGTCATCGCTGAGATTGCCGCTGATACCCATCATTCTGAGGAACCACTCACCGTCAAGCTGATCGGTCATAAGTGATTCATCTGTTTCGGTATCGTTTCTCCAAAGATTATAATATTCGCCGTTCCATAGCTTTTCTTCAAGAGCTTTTCTGCCTTTTTCAAGAATGACAGACCATTTGTCATAATAAGCCTTTTCGCCCGTCTTTTCTGCAATAATCAAAGCGGCTCTGAGGGCTGCCAACCAGAGAATTGAAATATAAGCGGAGGTTCCGGAAAAATTCCAGGCATCATATGTGTTGCGCTTTGTGTCATAATCAGGCAGTCCGTCACCGTTTTTGTCAAGCAGCTCAATGGAGTCCATAGCCTTTTTAACATTGTCAAGCAGAGCATAAAGATAAGCCTTGTCACCGGTGAAAATATAATCGCGAAGCACCATCAGAACAAACTGCATATTCATATCAACACGGTCAAAGCCCTTGTCAACGTGCTCAAAATCGGGCTTTATAAGATGATGAACTCTGCCGTCTTTTCTTTGGAATTCAGCTCCCAGCTTCATTTGCTTTTTCTGTAAATCAGGGAACAGATTAATTAAGCCGAATGAGGCGTGATAAGTTATATCGGTAGTGTGGAATCCGCAAAAGCCGAGGCCTTCCCATAAGCCGAATTTTCCGTTTTTCAGATAGCAAGAGCTTTTGATCAGCTGTGACAGATTAGATGACCAGGCATCGGGATAAAACGACGGCAGACTTGTATTATAAAGCAAGTCGGAAAAATCTTTCGCGGCTTTGTATACGGTGTCGGAATTGTTAGCGAGAAATCTGTTGGCATCAAGGGCACTTTTATATAGATTCTCATAGTAGTGCCCCAGTCGTTTTCCGCTTTTGGTCAGGTGATTAGGGAAAAACCAGGAAAGGACAAAAAGTATATTTTTCTTTTCGCCGGGTTCCAGAATAAGCTTGCTGCAAAGTGCAGTTGAGCCGAAATCCTTGCCCATACGGAACATCTGTCTTCGGCAACAGTTCAGAAACTCAATTTTTTCTTTTTTATCAGAGGGAAAAGCAGGATTAAGATGCCTTATTCTTTTAAGTAATGAGGACGCAAAGGGATATCTGCAATACTCATTACACAAGAAGCTAAGCTTTTCATCTGTAAATGCATAAAGGTTTAATGGGATGTTTAAGGGCTTTTCTCCGACAGTGCTGTTTGGTAAAACGCCTGATTCTCTGAAATCAAAGAGAAAGGATTCCTGAGTAACGCCGAATTTTGAATTGCCTACATACTCTTTCAGAAAACGGAAATTATCTGCAGTGATGTATGATTTTTTTCCGTCACCGTTTATTGAAAGACAAAGTTCTCCGCAGGAGGCTGAGCTTGTTGCTTTTTCAGGCTCAATATGAACCCCCACACCGTTATCGGTATGAATAAGTTTGTTTCTGCGACCTTCATTTTTGCACATAAAGTTTGGCTCAAGAGCACCGAGAAGGCTGATTTCAAGCTTGCGGTCAGTAGGATTTTCTACAGTAAAATCAAGATAGAAGCCCGGTGTTGCAGAAATATCTGAATTGTGGGGCACAAAGGGTGAAGCTGCCTGCAAGGATACGTTGCAGGGCAAATCGCTGTCAATATAATTAAGGTTGCATACGGGGAATTTGCCGTCAAAATCAATTCTCTCAACAGGCTTGTTCCATGCAAACATACGGTATGTAAAATCTTCAGCATCGGTTTTCATACCGAGCTTACGGATAACGGGCTCAGAGTTTTCTTCTTTTGCGCGAATCCAGAAGGAAAGTGCTCCCGCACTGCCTTCACCGTCGTCAACCTTTTTTTCAAGGCTTATTCTTGTAAGTCGCGGTTGGTTGGCAATAAGCCAGTAATGAAATTCACCGTCAGGCAAAAGCTCAACGCTTCCGCTTCCTATTCCTCCCAGTGGCACACCGCTTGTATGAGCTTTGGTTGCAGTTATCTTTGCCATAAAAATGTCCTGACTTTCCTTTTATTAATTGATGTGTTGGAATATTTGAGAAAATTATATCGTGAATACTAAACCTTGTCAATACTGACAGAAATTCCTTTACAGCCTGTTGAAAAATGCAAAAATCTTTGATATAATATTTTTTAATAGATTACAAGGGGAAATGCATATGAACAACAATGCAACAATCATAGCGCTTTCAGGTAAGGGCGGTGTGGGCAAAACCTCAATTTCTGCCGCCATTGTCAAGCTTCTTGTTGAAGCTTATCCTGATAAGAAAATTCTTGCAATTGATGCTGACCCTGCTGTGGGGCTTTCAACTGCACTGGGTATTGATGTTAAAACCACAATTGATGATATAAGAAAAGAAATTGTTATAACGGTTGAAGAGGGTAATACCAAAGCGGCAATTGAGCTTTTAGGCGATGCCAGATACAGAATATTTGACGCACTTGTTGAAACTGACGGCTTTGCTTTTATTGCTGTAGGAAGACCTGAAAGTGCAGGGTGCTACTGCAAAATCAACGCTTACCTCAAAGAGGTTATCAGCCTTCTTTCTGCTGATTTTGATTACGTTGTAATTGACGGCGAAGCAGGTGTTGAACAGATTAACCGCAGAGTTATGGAAAAGGTTACTCATCTTCTGCTTATTACTGATGCAAGCAAAAAGGGCACTCAGGTTATTTCAACAATCAAGGGCGTTGCTGATGAGCTTGTTATGTATAAGAAAATCGGTGCAATTGTAAACCGACTTCCTGATGAAAGTATAATACCTCTTATCGACACAAACGGCATTCCCGTTTTATCTTATATTGAAAACGATAAAAACCTTGCAATTTATGATATTGAGGGCAAAGATATCACAAAGCTGCCCGCTGATTCAAATGTTGTAAAGGGTGTCAGAAAAGCTCTTGAAAGCTTAGAAATATTATAAGGAGAAAGCTATGAAGGATTTAAAACATCTTTATGAATTTGAAAAACTTTTACAAGATGCCAACAATGATCTTGTGCAAAAAGCAAAGGCAGACGGGGGTATAGCACTGGGTTATACCTGCTATCACATTCCTGAAGTGCTGCTCAATTGCGGAAACTGCTTTTCGGTAAGACTGCGTGCACCCCGTACAGGCTCAATGGATATTGCAACTTACTATATGAGCAATTTCCTTTGCGGCTATTCAAAGGCAATTCTTGAAAGAGCAATTGAGGGAGGTTATAACTTCCTTAACGCTCTTCTGGCTTCGGAAACCTGCTCTGAGATGAACAGAACAGCTGAACACTTTGAGCTTCTTAACCTTGTTCCCGAAGAAAAGTTTTTCCTTACATTTCTTGATATGCCTTTTAAAATTGAAGCACATACCGTGAAGCATTATGTAAATCAGACAAGACTCAAAATTCTTGACAAGCTTAATTCGGTTTACGGTGTGGATACTTCCGACGAGGCTCTTCTCAAGGCTGTAAAGGAGCATAATGAAGTATGCAGACTTATGACTGAAATAGGGGACTACAGAAAAGAAGATAATCCGAGAATTACAGGCTATGAGTATCATATTCTCAATCTTGTTACATATTGCTGTCCAAAAGCACTTATTCTTCCTATGCTCCGTGAAACTGCTGAAGAGCTTAAAACAAGAGAGCTCGATGCAAAAAAGAATTACAGAGCAAAAATTGTAGTTGTAGGCTCAGAAATGGACGACCCTGAATTCACATCGCTGATTGAAGACAGCGGAGCGCTTGTTGTTGCCGACAGATACTGCTTTGGTGCTCTTCCGGGCAGACAGGAAATTATTATTAATGAGGGCGAAGATGTGCTTACCCAGATTTGTATGCACTATCTTAAAACAAGTCAGTGCCCGAGATATATGAGCCACGAAAAGGTTCAGGAAAGACGCGATTATGTAAAGCAGCTTGTGGATGAATATCACGCAGACGGTGTAATGTACGAGCAGCTCAAATTCTGTGAATATTGGGGTTATGAAAGAGCTCTTGCGTCTTATGTTATGACTCAGGACTACGGTGTGCCCACTGCAGCCGTTGACCGTCAGTACACTGCTTCAGCTTCAGGTCAGCTGCGTACGAGAGTACAGGCTTTTGTTGAAAGCCTTGAAATCAAAAAAATTCAGAAAGAAAGGCAGTTGAAAGAGAATGGATAATTACGGCAAACTTTATAAAGAGCATACAGCCATACTGAAGCACAGAGAATGGCGTGGCTTCAAAGATACAATGTATGACTACTACCGTTGGCTTGTCAACTGGAAGGATATGATTGTAATGGTGCTTAAAGCACCTGTGTCAACTGTAAAGGGCTTGTGGAGATATCGCTGGATGGCGTCTTATCTTTCTGCACCGTCTTTCGTTGACAGACACGTTGCAGGACTCAGAGGCCCTCACCTTCGTATAGCACATCTTCACTACAATATGATAGTGAAGCACACTACAAAGCTTATTAATATTTCTTTCCGTGCCGATGAAAAAATCAATCCCGGCAACAAGCTTTCAAAGAAAATTGTGCTTATGGATGAAATTGTTCCCAATGAGGTGTTTACGGGCTTCCCGAATCTTATACCGATGCCCTTG
>JAFOXT010000239.1 GCA_017425745.1 Clostridia bacterium
ATTCTTGAGCTTATGGACAGAACTATGGCAGGGGAGAGCATCTATCCCGACAAGACCCCCGCCGTCAGCTTTGGCAACATAAAAAGCACTGACCTTTCAAAGAGAGAAATTGAGGTTCTGCGAGAGGTTATTATGGGTTTTACCAATGCCGAAATTGCTGAAAGACTCAGTATCTCTCAGCACACTGTAAGAGACTACATTCAGGTGATTATGGAAAAAACAGGCTACCGTACAAGAACTGAGCTTGCGGTGAAGGCGAGAGAAAAGGGTATTATAATCCCGGATGAAAAGAATTAAACTTGAGGGCGGCCATTGGCCGTCCTTGTTTTTGTGCTGCTTTATTAAAAAATCTTATATTTACCCCTACATTTGTAGGGTGACTTTGAAAAACCAAAAGTATATAATTATTATATGAATTCTGTTCATATTAAAAACGAAAAGGAGAATATAAAATGAAAAGAATTACAGCATTTCTTATGGCTGTGCTTATTATTGCAACATTAGCAATACCTGCATTTGCCGAAGAGCCTACAACAAAGTGGTATCAGTATACACAGGAGGAATGTAAGCATAACAGTATGATTCCCGGTGACAGATATTACGGCCCTGAATATTACTTCAAGGGTAGCGATACCTGTTTCCTTTGCGGCTATGTCTGCGAGCATCCTGCTGATAAGCGTGTATACTATGCTGACGTTACAACATCAAAGTATGATAGCTATGATTATAACAGTAAAGCTCATATGAAATTATATAAATGTGAGTACTGCTGTAAGTCAAGCATCGTTGACGAATCAACAGCGGCAAAGCATCAGTACACCCGTACAAAGGATAGCATCTACAACGATTACCATACAGCAACATGTAAGGTGTGCGATTACACCGTTACTAACAAGTGTAATTATAAAACAACCTACAAAAAGGGTTCAAGCGATACACATCATAAGGTAATCAAAACCTGTACAGTCTGCAAGCAGAAGGGTTATGTTGCTAATGACTCCCAGAAGCATTCTTATAAGGATAACAAATGTACAAAATGCGGCTTCAAGCGTGTTGTTCCCGGCACAGTTAAAATTTCAACTGCAAAGAACACAGCAAAGGGTAAGAAGAGAACAGTAAACGTAGACGGTAAGTGGGTATACAGCAATGGCGAATATATCTGGAAGAAGCCCTACAAGTATACTGTTTATGATTACAAAATCAGCCTTAAATTCTCTTCAAAGAATGCCGTTAAGTATATTGTAACAAACGCAGCAGATAAGGATTTGGATGACGGTCATAAGAACAGAATTGTTACCAAAAAGAATGCATTTACTTATACCTACACTTCAAGCAGAAAAAAGGCATCGAAAGTAACTCTTTACATCACCCCGATCAGTAAAACAGGAACATACGGCAAAACAGTTAAAAAGACAATCAGTCTTGCAAACTGATAAATATATTTCTCACACCTTTCTAAAAAAATCCCGTTAATTCGGGATTTTTTTACTTTCACCCCTACATTTGTAGGGTGTTTTTTGTTATAGGGTAATCTATAATTGTTATGTAATGTAAACTGAGGGGTAGTATAACCTTTTTCAGCGCGCAAATCAGAATAAAGGAGAAAATATTATGGGACTTATAAAAGCTGCACTTGGAGCCGCAGGCGGTGTAATGGCTGACCAGTGGAAAGAATTCTTCGTGTGCGATTCACTTCCAAATGATGTCCTTATGAGAAAAGGACAGAAGAAAACAACAGGTCGCTCAACAAACTATAAGGGTGACGAGAATGTTATCACATCAGGTTCAGGCATTGTTGTTGCTGACGGTCAGTGTATGATTATCGTTGAGCAGGGCAAGGTAGTTGAAATCTGTGCTGAGCCCGGTGAATTCACCTATGATGCTTCAACAGAGCCTAGCATTTTTGTAGGCTCCTTCGGTGAAAGCGTAAAGGCAACCTTCAGGAATATCGGCAAGCGTTTTACCTACGGCGGTGAAGCACCAAAGGATCAGAGAGTTTACTACTTCAACACAAAGGAAATTCTCGACAATAAATTCGGCACACCTAACCCCTTTGAGTTTGAGATTGTAAATAAGCGACTTAACCTCTACCGCAGTGTACAGATAAGATGTAACGGCATCTATTCATATAAGATTACTGACCCGCTTCTTTTCTATACTGAGCTGTGCGGCAATGCTACATATGAATATACCAGAGCAGAGCTTGACGGTCAGCTTAAGGTGGAGTTTATCGATGCACTTCAGCCTGCCTTTGCAGAGCTTTCGGCACTTGAGCTTCGTCCGGCACAGATTCCTGCACAC
>JAFOXT010000240.1 GCA_017425745.1 Clostridia bacterium
ATTTTAAATCAATATTTCATTCTTACTTTTTCTGCAAAGCACATTACATCCTTGATTTCGATAACCTCTCCGTCGTCAAGAATTGCTTTACCGCTCATTCTGCCGAACACCTGATGCTGGTCTGTTTCAATTACCTTAAGGCTGATTTTTGCAGCACGGTCAATAACGGGCTTGAAGCTCATTTCGAATCTTCCGTCTGATGAAGTGAAGGTCCAGTCCTTCATATAATCTGAGCCGTTGGGAATGTTGAAGGTAACGTCGTCAAGCTTGTGAGCCTTACCGTCATAGAAAAGGATATTTTCTGAAGCGGCAGTTGTGTCACCGAAACCGTATCCGATATTCCAGCCGAAGGGCTTGCCGTTAACTGTTGCGTTACCACTGCCCCAGTACCATGTGTTGTCATATGTCCACACACCACGGCCCCAGTCAAGGGTGCCGTAGTCTGTTTCGGGATTGAATTCATATTTTACACCGTCGAATTCAGCGTAGCCTTCTGCTCTCATACAGTTGATTTTCTGATTGTAGTAGAACGCCTTTTTGCTTTCCTTCCAGGGTGTGGCAATAACCATTGTGTCCATAGGAGGCTGAGTAAGTGTAATATCAACCTTAAGGGTCTTTCCGTCCTTGAACTGTCTGTATTCACCAACAATTCTTCTCTTTCCTTCAGTTACAATAAAGTCAAGGTCAAGCTTCTTGTCGTGATAGTGAATATCACCCGTATCGCTTGTTCTGGGAAGCTTATACTTACCCATAGGGAAGAAGTTGAGAATTGAGCTTGTCTGCTCCCAGGGGTTCTTTTCGTCAAAAACAAGAAGGGAGGCTGACTGCATACCGATGTAACCGTCGTCTGAAAGTGTGAATGCAACAGCGTGCTTATCAGCAAGGATAAGATAGTAGTCCCATTCCTTGATTTTGAACTTGGGTGCTGCAATGCTTTCTCTGTTATAGGTCTGGATAAGACTCTTTGACCAGCCGGGCTCCATAAGGGTGCCGTCAGGCTTCAGAAGGTCGTGCTTTGTTGTGACTTCATGATTTCTTGCCATAATATTCTCTCCTTTAATATGGAATTATAAGCCTACCTTGGGGTTAACAACAACGGGAGTTGAGTAGCTGCTGTATACGTTGCCGTTTGCAGTCTTCTTATAAGCTCTTACTTTGTAGTAATACTTCTCACCGTTCTTTGAGAACTTCTTGCTGAATGAAGTAGCCTTTACAGCCTCAACCTTTGTGTAAGTGCCGTTTTTCTCCTTTGAGTAATATACAACATAGCCTGTTGCACCGCTTACCTTGTTCCAGCTGAGATTAGCTGTTTTAACAGAATTTGATGTACCTGTTACCTTAGGTGTTTCGGGTGCTGTTGCAGTTTCGAACTGAGTGTACTTGCTCCATACAACTGTGTCGCCGCTCTTATAGTAGGGCTTAACTGCAAATGTATAAGCTGTGCCTGCCTTGAGGCCCTTGATTGTATATGTTGTTTCCTTTGTTGAGCTCTTTACCTTAACCCACTTCTTAGCCTTTGTATCATAGCGGTAAACTCTGTAGCCTGTTGCACCGCCTGCCTTGTTCCACTTAAGAGTAACTGAAGTTGTTGTTGCAGTTGCCTTGATGGTCTTTACCATTGCAGGAACAATTTTGAATGAAAGGGTCTTGCTGCCTGAGTACTTGCCCTTAAATACAATCTTAATCTTGTATGTGCCTACCTTAGCTGAGAAGCTACCTGATGCATAATCGAAATCGTAGTCTGTGCCGAGCTTGAGTGAATTGCCTTCAGCGTCCTTGATAACTGCCTTTTCGGGAGTCTGAGCCTCACCGTTATAGTAGAAGGTTGTCTGTGAAAGCTTGATTGATTCAATCTTGCTTACCTTCTTTGTTGTCTTTTTACCACATCTGTTACAGGTGTAATCAATCTTACCATCCTTTGATGTTGTAGCCTTTGTATACTTCTTTGTATAATCGTGGCCGAGCTTTTCAATTGTCTGCTGAGGAATGATGTCCTCTTCACAGATAATGCAGTATCTGCCCTCTGTAAGACCTTCCTTTGTGCAGGTGGGAGCCTTTTCAGGCTTGATTGCTTCGTTGTGCTTAAGAGCATCAATCATTTCCTGAGGAACAAGGATTTCACCGCATTTTGCACAGGTCTTGCCTTCTGTGA
>JAFOXT010000241.1 GCA_017425745.1 Clostridia bacterium
ATCAGCATCAAGAAAATTCACATATTTCCCTTCAATAAAAGGCATCCCCGCATTTCTTGCTGAGCTTACTCCGCCGTTTTCTTTTTCAATGTAAATTACATTTTCATTGTGCTGATTCTGAAATTCACGGCAGATTTCACCGCTTTTATCGGTTGAGCCGTCATTAACAATAATCAGCTGAATATTTTCAAAGCCTATGGTCTGATTTTCAAGGGAACAGAGAGTTTCTCTGAGATACTCCTCTACCTTATAAACAGGTACAATAACAGAAAACAAAAACTTACAATTTTCCACAGAGAAACACCACCTTTCATTAAATCGTCTTTATTATAGCATTTTCAGATTATATACTCAAGTTAAATGTATGCTTACTTCACCTGAAATTTCAACAACAATACTACATAAAAAGAACAAATACACTCTTCGTGAGTGTATTTGTTCTTTTTATTTTAAATTATACCATCAAAATCCTATAAAATTCTCGTTTGAATCTACATTCATAAATCGAGGATATGCAGGATTTGTTTTAACTATGGGCTGAACTTCGCTTGTAAGAAGCCAGATTGCAAACTCTGTATGATCGCTGTTATCCTTACAGCCAACATGTTTTGCGTTCTTTACAATCCATGTTGTATCCTTATAGAGGCATGTTGATGCATTTACAACTCTGTCAGGTGAAATATATTCGGGAGCAACACCTGCAATTTCAGCATCAGTAAGAGTTTCGCCATACTTAGCGAATTTAGCGTAGCCGGATGTACGATCACTTTCAAGGACACCGTCACCATGTGCTTTATATCCGGAATATATAGGAAGTTGTTTTGAATTGTAATGTGAAACAAAGCTTACCTTTACACCGTTATCATAAGCCTTCTTCATAATACTGTCTGTCTTGAATACAAATTCTTTTACCTTTGCAATTTCTCTTAATGCTGTTGCATATTCTGATTCTTCACCTGCATAGAAGAAATTAACCGCCTGGTCAAATTTTTCATCAGGAATAAGAGCCCAAAGACCGAAAGCAGAACCGAAGCATTCACGAAGAAGCTCATCGTAAAGCTTATCTTTATTGTTTGCTATAAGATCATTTACATAATTCACAACAATCTTAAGAGTACCGAAAGCATTGAGAATCTTGATGAGAAGATTGAGACCAAAATTATTGCTTGTTTTTTCAATAAGGAAATCGCCGAGTGCCTTACTGTCAATTACAAGGTCACCTGTAAAAGCAGAGCCAACAATATGTCCGCCGTTATGGGCTGTTGAAAGATAAACCACGCTATCAAGGCTGTCTGTACCATACTTATCAATATATGCAGTTGTAATCATACCACCCATGCTACATGCTGCTATATCAAGCTTGTTTTTACCTGTTTCTGTTTTTACAAGTTCAAGGAAGCTGTTAAGGTCATCAGCAAGTGCAGAGGGGCTGAGTCTCCAGTCAAATGTATAAAGATATACATTCTTACCGCCGAATTTATTTGCCGCAGAACGGAAAAGACCAACTGCAGTATCTGCCCATTCGTCACCTGACAAATCAATTTTATCCGCTGATGTAAGGAACTTTGGAATATGTACATCTGCTTTGACGGGATTACCTTCCTTGTCACAAGCAACACCACCAAGAGTTTCCAGACCGAATTTAATAATAGCGTTAATAACGGCATCATCGTCACCTTTTACAGTTCCAATACCGATATCTTTAATTGCATTAAGAATCTTGCCGATTTCAATTGATATTGCTTTTGAGCCATCTCCGTTAACAAGGCCGGCAAAATCAATGCCTCTTACAACAACAATGGGGTCACCATCATATTCTGCAGCTTTTGTTTCAGTCGCAAACGCCATAGGCATTGAAGCTACAATCATAAGAACTGCAAGCAGAATTGACAAAGATTTTCTGAGTGTTTTTTTCATTTTATATTCTCCTTTCGAAAACATCACCGTGTGATGGATTGCACCGCAAATTATGGCTGATTAATTTTTCTTATTTCACCTTTATAGTTATTTTGTCATAATTCACTGCAAATCGATATTACCACACATTGTTTTGTTTGTCAACAAATAACGGAAGCAAATTTGTACAACTTAGTATATAATCATATGCCGCAGCACAAATTTCACTTCAATTACACCTAAAAGTAGTACTTATTTACAGAATTGTTAATTTATCTGCACTTTTGACAAAATATGTTTAAAATTGAGCCCATATTGTTATATTTTAATTATTGTTTTATAAAATGGTTTGTGTTATAATTTATGGCAATTGTACTTCGTGCGATATTTGCGAATTAGCAAAAATATATAGATTGGTGGTAATAAGAATGAAAGAGAAATTAGGCATTTATGTCCGTTCAGGTGCTCCTGAAACAAAAAAGTTCGATATGTACAAGCCCATCACTTATCAGCCCGAATTCCTTCTCAGAACTCTTGTGTGGCCCATGTGCACACTCAGAAGAGTTATCCGTAAGGGTACAGTAAAAAAGGTAAGAATGGAAGGTCTTCAGTCACCCTTTATCCTTGTCTGTAATCACAATGCTTTCTATGATTTCTATGTGCTTGAATCAGCAATGAAGCCCTACAAAGCTGTTTATCCCGCTGCAGTTGACGATTTTATCGGCAGAGAATTCCTTCTCAGACTTGCAGGCGGTCTTCCCAAAAGAAAATACACTTCAGACCTTAACACTGTAAGACAGTGTCAGGAAGCTATCAAGAACAACAATGTTTTCGGTATCTATGCTGAAGCAAGATATTCTCTTTGCGGTGTTACCGAATACGACGCTTTCACAGATTCAGTAGGTCAGCTCGTAAAACTTATGAAGGTTCCCTGCGTTGTTCTTAACTGCAAGGGTCACCACCTTTACGATCCCTTCTGGGGCAACCATATGAAGAGAGACATCATGGGTGTTGAAGCTGTTATGACTCAGATCTACACAGCTGAAGAGGTTGAAAAGGCTACTGTTGATGAAATCAACGAAAAAATCCGTGAATACCTTTACAATGACGACTGGCGTTGGCAGAGCGAAAACCGTGTTACTCTTAAGTATAAAAAGCGTGCTCAGGGTCTTCACAAGCCCCTTTATCAGTGTCCTCACTGTATGACAGAATACAAGATGAACTCAAAGAATGACACTATCTTCTGCGAACATTGCGGCAAAAGCTGGTGGCTCAACTACTACGGCGAGCTTGAAGCTTCAGACGGCAACACAGAATTCAAGTTCCCCTCAGACTGGTACAACTGGGAGCGCGAGCAGGTTAAAAAGGAAATTCAGGAAGGCAGATATTACTTTGAATGTGATTGCCACGTAAACGATCTTCCTAACTCAAAGGGTTTTGTTCGTCTTGGCAGAGGTAAGTTTGTTCACGATATGAACGGTCTCAGAGTTGAAGGTATCCGTGATTACGATAAGGAGCCCTTCAAAATGAAGCTTGACGCTGCTTCGCAGTACACAATTCATGTTGAATATAACTACCGTTTCGGTAATTTCAAGGACTGTATCGATATGAACACCCTTCAGGATACATGGTATGTATTCCCCGAAAACTGCGATTTCTCAGTTACAAAGATTTCACTCGCTACAGAGCAGATGTACAAGGAAATTTGGCGCAAGCGTAACGAAGAAAAAGAAAAGAAAGAAAAAGCTGAATAAAATCATAACCACCGGTTCAACCGGTGGTTTGCTTTGCCCCTATAAGGGGCTATTACTGGCTTAACCCCTAAAAGGGGCACTGAATTATATCATAGCATTACACGCCCCGCTACCCGTGAACGGGTCGAAAACTTTTAAATA
>JAFOXT010000242.1 GCA_017425745.1 Clostridia bacterium
AAGGAATTCTACGAACATTGCAAAGCCGTAGCCCTTGTAGCCGCCGAGAGCTTCACCGATACCGCCAAGAGTTGTAAGAGCTGCTGTGCCCTGACGAATCTTCTTAAGAGCAACGCCTGCATCACCTTCAACGGGGTTACCGTCGATGTCGATTACTGTGCCGGGGTGAATTTCTTCGCCGATTCTTTCGTAGTATTCAACCTTACCGTTCTGTGTGATTGATGTTGCACAGTCAAAGTTGAAGTCGAATTCTTCGTCAGTGGGAACGCCGAGTGTGAAGGGGTTTGTACCAAACATACCTTCAACTGAGAATGTGGGAGCAACTGAGGGACGAGCGTTTGTACCTGTCATACCGATACAGCCTGCCTTTGTTGCCATTGATGTGTAGTAACCTGCAATACCGTAGTGTGTTGAGTTACGAACTGTAACCATACCCATACCGTACTTCTTAGCCTTTTCAATAGCCATGCTCATAGCCTTATAGCCGATAACCTGGCCCATACCGTGGTGACCGTCAACAACTGCTGTTGTTTCTGTTTCCTTAAGAATTTCAAAGTTTGTTGTGGGGAACTGGATACCAGCGTTGATTCTGTCAATGTAAACGGGCTTGAAACGGTTGCAACCGTGTGATTCAATACCGCGTCTGTCTGACTCAAGAATTACGTCAGTTACGATTTCTGCTTCATCAGCAGGTACGCCTACACCAATAAACGCATCCTTGATGAAGTCATGTGCTGTTTTCCAATCGAGTACTACCTTACCCATTGTTAATCACTCCTAAATATTTAATAAAATTTTTTTCTTTTATAATTTAAGCTTTGAGCTTTAAATTCTTTCTTATTCCTTTTCTTCCCAAGCCATTGCTCTTGTTACAGCCTTTTTCCAGCCTGCATAGAGCTTGTTTCTTTCTTCAACTGACATTTCGGGAACGAATACTCTGTCAACCTCACGGTTAGCTTCAATATCCTCAAGGCTGTCCCATACGCCTACAGCAAGACCTGCAAGATATGCAGCACCGAGAGCAGTTGTTTCTACTGTCTTTGGTCTGTCTACCTTTGTCTGAGCCATATTTGACTGAATCTGCATCATAATGTTACTTACACTTGCACCGCCGTCAACACGAAGCTCGCCGATTTCAATGCCTGAGTCTGCCTTCATAGCTTCGAGAAGGTCAGTCATCTGATATGTAATGCTTTCAAGCACTGCTCTTGCAATATGCTTTCTGTTTACGCCTCTTGTAAGGCCGACAATACAGCCTCTTGCATACATATCCCAATAGGGAGCGCCAAGACCTGTGAACGCAGGAACAAGGTAGCATCCGTTTGCATCGGGTACACTTTCAGCAAGCTCGTCGCATCTCTTGGGGCTGTCGATAAGCTGAAGCTCGTCACGAAGCCACTTGATTACTGAACCTGCGTTGAAAGCACTGCCTTCAATTGAGTATGTAGTCTCACCCTTGTAGTTCCACGCTACACCTGTGAGGAGGTTGTTCTTTGATTCAACACGCTTGTTACCTGTATTCATAAGAAGGAAACAGCCTGTGCCGTATGTGTTCTTTGACATACCGGGCTTGAAGCAAGCCTGGCCGAAAAGTGCTGAGGG
>JAFOXT010000243.1 GCA_017425745.1 Clostridia bacterium
AAAGAAAGGCACAATCTTTACAAACGTTGCTCATAATCTTGATGACAATACAGTATGGTGGGAAGGTCTCGATAAGAATCCTCCCGAAAATGCAACCGAATGGACAGGCAAGCCCTGGAACGGTAAGGTTGACGAAATTAAGGGTGCTCATCCCAACAGCCGTTTCACAGCTCCCGCTAAGAACTGCCCCTGCATCAGCAGTGAGTTCGAAAATCCCAACGGTGTACCCGTATCAGCTATTGTATTCGGTGGCCGTCGTGCTAAGCTTGCTCCTCTTGTATATCAGTCAAGAGACTGGAACCACGGTGTATTCGTAGGTTCAATCATGGCTTCAGAAACAACTGCAGCTGCTTCAGGTGCTGTAGGTGTTGTTCGTCGTGACCCCATGGCTATGCTTCCCTTCTGCGGTTATGATATGGCTGACTATTGGCAGCATTGGATCAACATCGGTGAAACACTTGATGCTGACAAGGCTCCCAAGATCTTCAACGTTAACTGGTTCCGTAAGGACGACGAAGGCAACTTCATGTGGCCCGGTTTCGGTGACAACCTTCGTGTACTTGACTGGATCATCGACAGATGTGAAGGCAAGGTTGACGCTGACGAAACAGCTATCGGTTACCTTCCCAAGGCTGAAGATATCAACCGTGAAGGCATTGAAGACGAAGTTTCACTTGATCAGCTCAAGTCAATTCTTGACGTTGACAAGAAGCTCTGGGCTGAAGATGCTAAGGGTATCGAAGAATTCTACGGCAAGTTCGGCGACAAGCTTCCCAAGGAACTCAGAGCAGAACTTGAAACACTTAAGAAGAACACAGCTGAATAATCTTAATTGTAAATATACAGTCTCCATTGAGAAATGGAGGCTGTTTTTTTGCTTCACAATTCTTAAAACTGTTGCAAATATACAAAAAATATACGGAAATTCTTGATAAACTGTTTTATTTGTGATATTATAAAATATATGTATTTTTAATCGAAAGGTTATATAGAATGAATTTCTTTAATAGATTTTTAGCACTTGCTTTTACTTTAATTATTACGATTTTTAGCTGTTTTTCAGCTTTTGCCGTAACTGCTGAAGAAGCCTTAACTGTAAAAAACAAAATTATTGCCGTATCATACAGAGGTGACACAGAGAATTATCCCGAAAACTCACTTGAGGCAATTCTTTCAGCTAAAGAAATCGGTGCTGATATGGTCAGCGTGAGCGTAACGAAGACGAAAGATAATACACTGATTCTTGCTGAAAATGAAAATATCAGAAATTTCTGTAATGCAGAGGCTGACACAATTTCTGACACAGAATGGGCACAGCTTGAAAACTGCAGGCTTTATGACAATTCAGGAAAGCTGACCGACTGCAAAATTGCAACACTTCCCGAAGCTCTTGAAAAATCAGAGGATATTATCCTTATTCTCGATATTTCAGCTGAAGATAAGGATTTTGTCTACGGTGTTGTGGAGGCATATGATGCATCTGACAGAGTTTTTCTCAGATTCAAGGAAAAATCAAATGATATTGTAGAGTGGGTCAACAGCAAAGCAACAAAGCCTAATGTAATCGGTATTTACAGTGGTAATATTATCTGGAATGCTATTTCACACATTGAAAACCTTTCTGAGGTTTGCAGTATTGTTCAGTATCAGAGCAAAAACTACTTCAATGTTATGTACGGCTCCTGGGTAGGAGACAGATTCTCTGCTGAAGGTAAGGCGAGAGCTCTTGCTCCTGCTTATGACAAGGAGCTTTGCGGTCAGCGTGAGGATAATGCTTCAGGGTGGAATGAGCTGATAGAAAACGGATTTTCCGTAATTGAAACCAATAACATAGCATCACTTGCAGAATACGCAGAAAGAGCTGATGAGCTTAACGAGAGCCTCAGAAAGCTTACAGAAAAGGCGGAGAATACAGATCTTTCAGCTTACTCTGATGTTTCTGCTGACAACCTGCAAAAAGCTCTTAAAAGGGCAAATGAGGAGCTTCAGAGCAATGTTTCATCAGTGGGTGAGCTTGAAAGCGCAAGTTCACAGCTTTTACTTGCTATGAATCGTCTTAACCTTTCAGATAGTACAGAAAGTCAGAAGGGTGCGCTTAATATTACTGCAGGAAA
>JAFOXT010000244.1 GCA_017425745.1 Clostridia bacterium
AAGATTATTGACGCAGTAAACTATGTAAACAAGAAAAATATCGGCTTTGATTTTAAAGAGCTTCGTCCTCTTGACAGTGTAAAAAATGCAAGAACACCTATGTTATTTATTCACGGTGCTGACGACGGTCTTGTACCTTGCTTTATGGTTAATGAGCTTTATGAGGCTTGTTCAGCCGAAAAGAAAGACCTTCTTATTGTTGAGGGCGCAGATCATGCTCAGTCATGTATGAAAGGTGACGAGGAATATGTTGCAAAGCTCAGCGGCTTCCTCGATGAAGTTTTAGCATAAATAAGGAGAAAAATTATGACTTTTGAAGTAAGGGGCAAGGATTTTTATAAAGACGGAAAGCCTACGAAAATCATTTCGGGTGCAGTGCATTATTTCCGTAATATGCCCGATACCTGGGTGGATATTTTCAAAAAAATGAAGGCTATGGGTCTTAACTGTGTTGAAACCTACTGCGCGTGGAATATGCACGAAAAACAGCCGGGTGAATACGATTTCACCGGAAATCTTGATATTGCTGAATTTATCCGTACTGCTCAGAAGGAAGGCCTTATGGCAATTGTAAGACCTGGCCCCTATATCTGTGCTGAGTGGGAATTCGGCGGACTGCCGTGGTGGATTCAGTGCGATGATGAAATGGAAATCCGCTGCTCAAACAAGGCATATATCGAAAAGTTCGACCGCTATCTTGACAGACTTTTTGAGGAGATAAAGCCTCTTCTTTGTACCAACGGCGGCAACATCATTATGATGCAGCTTGAAAACGAATACGGCTACTACGGTGACGACAGAGAGTACCTTACCTATCTTCGTGACGGTTATATAAAAAGAGGAATAGATGTGCCTCTTTTCACTTCAGACGGTACTTCAATGGATAATCTTCTTGACGGCTCGGTTGAAGGCTGTTTCTCAACTCTCAACTTCGGCAGCCGTGTTGAAGAAAACTTCAAGGCTCACGATGAGCTGTGTCCCGATGCACCGAAAATGTGTATGGAAATGTGGAACGGCTGGTTTGATGCCTGGGGTGACGATAAGCACCACACAACTGACGCTGATGTTTATGCCGGTGTTGTTGACGATATGCTGAAAAAGGGCAGTGTCAATATGTATATGTTCATCGGCGGTACTAACTTCGGCTTTACAAGCGGTGCAAACCATTATGAAACCTTTGCTCCCGATGTAACAAGCTACGATTATGATGCGCTTCTTACTGAGTGCGGTGATGTTACCGAAAAGTATATGAAGGTGAGGGAAGTAATCAGCAGATATGTGGATTATGAGCTTCCTGAGGTGCCTGCTAACAGAGAGAAAAAGGCATACGGCAAGGTTAAGCTTACCGAAACAGCTTCACTTTTCGATAACCTTGATAACCTTTCAGCACCTGTTTATTCTGATGTGCCGAAATGTATGGAAAAATATGGCTACGGTTATGGCTTTACCTGCTACAGAACAACTCTCAACAGAGATTACAACGATGTAAAGCTTTCCTTCGAAAGTCTTGGAGACAGAGCACAGATTTATATAAACCGTGACCTTGTGGGCATCTGCTACATAAACGACAGCCTTGAAGTACAGTTCAGTGCAAAAAAAGGCGATGAGCTTACAATTCTTACAGAAAATATGGGCAGAGCAAACTTCGGTGCAAAAATGATGCGCAAGAAGGGTATTGCAGGCAGATGTCTTCTCGATAAGAAAATTCACTTTGGCTGGAAGGTTTATCCTCTTCCTATGGATAATCTTCAGAAGCTTTCATATACTGCTGAAAAGCCGGATGAAAAGAGTCTTTTCTATAAGGGTAGATTTACTGTTGAAAAAGCAAATGACACCTTCCTCAAGCTTCAGAGCTTCACAAAGGGCTTTGTAACAATCAACAGCTTCAATATCGGAAGATATTGGGAGATAGGACCTCAGCAGACACTTTATGTACCTGCGTCAATTCTCAGAGAGGGCGAAAATGAAATTGTTGTCTTTGAGTCAGACGGAATAAAGGGAGAAGCTGAAATCGAATTCTGCGACAAGCCCGTTCTCGGTTAAGGAGGGGATAAATTATGAGCTCAAAAAGTAAAGCAAGAACAATTGCTTCCGAAGAAAAACAGTTGAAAAAGCTTACTGAACGTCAGGCAAAGGGAAACTATAAAGGATACTTTTTTGTTCTTATTTTCCTTATCGGTCTTGTAAATATTCTTGATGAGGTTACAAGCAACCTTTCTGTTTCTGTTCAGTCTTCGTTTATTACAGAATTTTTTGTAAACAATCCCATGTTCGGAAAGGTTTATACCTTTGAAGAGGGACTTAGCCTTCATTCAACCATAGGTGTTGTAAGCTATGTTTTCGGACTTATCACACCGTTTTATAAGGCTCTTGCAGACAAATGGGGCAGAAAACCGCTTTTTGCAATGTCAACTCTCGGTATGGCGCTTGGACTTCTGATAATTTATTTATCACCTAATTATCCCGTTTTCCTCCTCGGCTACGGTATAATCGGTTTCTTCTTCGGACACGATATGCAGATTATCTACATTCTTGAGGAAGCACCTGACAAGTTCAGAGCAATTATTTACAGTGTTCTCAAGAGTCTTGGCATATTCGGTGTTGTGTGTATACCTGTTCTGCGTGATATGCTTATGGGTAACGACCCTACTTTATGGAGAAGAATCTTCCTTGCTCCTGCAGTTGTAGGTGTTATTGCAGCAGGACTTGTTGTGATTTTCGCCAAGGACACCAAGGTGTTTATGAGCGAAAGAATTGCTTATCTTTCCATACCGTATGAGGAAAGACAAAGACAAAAGGAGCTTCAGAAGGCTGAGAAAAAGGCCGAAAGAAACAAATCAGGCGTATTCAATGCAGTTAAATATATCTTTGCAAACAAGGACACAAAGTATCTTATCATATCGCATATTATTTTTGATGCAGGTATGCCGGCAATTGCTCTTTATTATGAATCCTCAATGCACGTTGCGGGTATGAGTACAGCAGATATTACCAAGTCTATGTTTGTTCTTCCCATTGTTTATGCTTGCCTTACCTTCCTTTCAGGCTTTATTGCCGATTCAATAGGCAGAAAAAAGCTTATTGTCGGTGCTTCAGTTCTTTCTGCAGCAGGCTTTATCCTTTTTGCAATCGGTATCAACAATCTCTGGAATCCGTATCTTATCGGTGGCTTCTGCGGACTTTATCAGGGTTGCTACTGGATCGGCAGAGACTATATGAACATTATGATGACCGAAAAAGTGCCTACAGACATCAGAGCATCTGTTGTTGGCGCAGAGGGACTTCTTGTTATAATCGGTCTTGTAGTGGGTTATATACTCGCAGTTGTAGGTATGCTTGTAATGCCCGTTTACCTTACATGCCTTGTAATTGCAGTGCCTGTAGTTATTATTGCTGCAATTATGCTTGCACTTTATGTTAAGGAAACAAAGGGCGCAAATCTTGATGAAATAGGAGCAGAGGTATGATTAAGCATATAGTAATGTGGAAGTTCAAGGATTATGCTGAAGGACTTTCAAAAGAGGATAACATTAAAAAGGTGAAGGCTATGCTTGAAGCCCTTCCCGGAAAAATTGATTTTATAAGAGAGATGCACGTTGAAATCAACGTTAACCCTAAAGAGGGAATGTTTGATGCAATGCTCATCAGTGCTTTTGATTCAATAGAAGATGTAGAGAAATACAGAGTACATCCTGAGCACAAGAAAATTTCCTCATATGTTGCTCTTATAAAAACAGACAGAGCAAGTGTGGATTATGAAATCTAAAAAACAATAAAACAGGTGAGCGGTCGCTCACCTGTTTTGCTGCATTATCAACGGAAATATTAAGAAATATTTAAAAGAAAACAGTAATATAAAACATACAATTAACAAGAACATAAAATATAAACAATTATTTAATTTTACTAAAATAACTCGACTAAATAACGCCTTTGTGATAAAATTGTTCTATCAAATTAAGCCGATAATCGACACAAAGGGTCGTTTTGAAGCATAATAATGGAAAGGAGAATATGGTTTTGAAAGCTAATGAAAGCGTTAAAAACTATCCCGCATCTCTCAGAATGTATACAAACTATACAGTAAGAGAGATCAAAAAAATCTGCAAGACTATCGGACCAAGACTTGCAGGAAGTCCCCAGGAGCATGAAGCTCAGAAGCATATCGCAGAAGAAATGAAAACCTGCTGCGATGAAGTAACTATTGAAGATTTTAAGCTCTCACCCGAAGCATTTATGAGCTGGGTAAAAATTGACGGTATTCTTATTATCCTCAGTGTTATTTTCACATTCCTCAATCTCGCAG
>JAFOXT010000245.1 GCA_017425745.1 Clostridia bacterium
TGATATTTTACATTGTCAACAGTTTTGGTTAAGTCGTCTTCGTCAAGGCTTATGTACGCGTTTGCACTAAGAGAGAATAATGCTATCATCATTACGGAAAAAATTGCTGTTAAAATATGTGCTCTGTTTTTCTTCATTGTTAATCATCCTTTCTTTGTGCTTTCATTTTATCAAATCCGTTTATTTTTATCAACAAACTACTTTTAATCTTAAGATAAACTTAAGATTTTTATCTTTCAAAAAAATCGCAAAAACACCTTGCAACTTTATGCATTTATATAGTATAATAAGAGCTTAAGTTGGCAGATTCGCTGCCGTTATGGAATTGGAGTTATAAAACAATGAATCAGAGACGTACAGCCGGTGTGCTTATGCACCTTACCTCACTGCCCGGAAAATACGGCACGGGCGTTATGGGTAAAGAGGCTAAACAATTTATCGACAGACTTTTTGCAATGGATTTTCATCTGTGGCAGGTGCTTCCGCTTAATCCCGTTGATATGAGTGGCTCACCCTATTGCTCAGTAAGTGCCTTTGCAGGAAATATCAGCCTGATTGACCCTCAGGCACTTTTTGAAAGCGGTCTTATTACAGAAGAAGAGCTTCGTGAAAATGAATATGACGGCTCAATTTATGTAACCGATTACTCTTTTTCTTACGAAAAGCGACTCACTACTCTGCGCAAGGCTTTTTCACGAATCACAGATGACGACAGACAGCTTATTTCCATCTTCTTAGAGCAGAACAGCTGGGTAAAGGATTACGCAGTATTTATGGCGCTCAAGGCTCATCACGAGGATAAGCCATGGTGGGAGTGGGATGAAAAATTTGTCCGTTACGAAAAAGCAATGAAGAATGTGGATTTTCTTAAAGAAGAAATCGACTTCTACAGCTTCACTCAGTATGTTTTCTACACCCAGTGGAGAAAGCTTAAGGAATATGCAAACAGCAAGGATATAAAAGTTCTCGGCGATATGCCTATTTATGTAAGCCGTGACAGCGTTGATGTATGGAGCAACAGAGGGCTTTTTGAAATTAACGAAAGCAGCCTTGCACCTACCCACGTTGCAGGCGTACCTCCCGACTATTTCTCAGCTGATGGTCAGCTTTGGGGTAACCCCCTTTATAATTGGCAGAAGATGGAAAAGGACGGCTTCAAGTGGTGGATAAACAGAATCGGCACCTGTCTTCGTCTTTACGACAAGGTCAGAATCGACCATTTCAGAGCTTTTGCTTCTTATTGGGCAGTGCCCGCTGAAAGCAAAACCGCAAAGAACGGCGAATGGAGAAACGGACCTGGAATGAAGCTTTTTAACAAGGTTAAAAAGGCGCTTCCCGATGCAGATATTATTGCTGAAGACCTTGGCACCTTTGGTGAAGACGTTGTGAAGCTTCTTGAGGATACAAGCTTCCCGGGTATGAGAGTAATTCAGTTCGGTTTTGATCCCGACGGTGACAGCACTCATCTTCCTCACAACTATCCGAAAAACTGCACCGCTTATGTGGGCACTCACGACAACAATACCATACTCGGTTGGTTCTTTGAAGCAAACGACAGAGAAAGAGCTTATGCGCTTCGTTACTGCTGCTTCGGCGGACAGAACTGGGGCGAGGGCGGACCTTACAGCGGCTCATGCAGAGCTGTTATTGAAGCAGTATGGAAAAGCTCAGCAGCAACTGTAATTGTTGCGCTTCAGGATATGGTTGGCTACGGCGCTGACGCAAGAATGAACACACCGGGCACAACAGAGAAAAACTGGTGCTTCAGAATCAGCGAAGACGGTCTCAATCAGATAGATGAGAAATACTATAAAGAAATCAACGGTATTTACCGCAGATGGTAACTTTTTTCAAGTGTGGAGTGTGAAGAGTGAGGTGTGGAGTTGCGGTCGCGATTTTACACTTTTATAAACAGCTCATTACATTCCGCGAAATAAAAAAGCTATAAAGGGTAAAGAGTAAATAATATCCGTTTTCAGAAAAGCTAAATTAATAAAATTCTACCCGCCGAATTTATATTTCTGCTTTGGCGGAATGAATATAAAGGTTAAGCAATAAACTGAAACGGATATAATCGGAACGAAGTGACCCTTAACTTCACACTCCACTCTTCACTCTCAACACTTCAAATATGAAAGGATTGATATAAATGTTAGAAATTATAAAGCACGGTGTGCATCTCGTTGATGGCAGACAGCTTATTGACGGCACACCCGACGAACAGAAGGCTCAGCTTTCAGCTATGGGTCTTTCAGAGAGAAACGACAGAAACGGTACAATTGCTTATTCAATTCTGAATGCTCACAACACAAAGCCCGACAGCGACAAAATGAGAATCAAGTTTGACTCAATGATTTCTCACGATATCACTTATGTAGGTATTATTCAGACTGCAAGAGCAAGCGGACTTAAGAAATTCCCTCTCCCCTATGCTATGACAAACTGCCACAACAGCCTTTGTGCAGTCGGCGGCACAATCAACGAAGACGACCACGTTTTCGGTCTTTCAGCTGCTAAGAAATACGGCGGTATCTATGTACCTGCAAACCAGGCAGTTATTCACCAGTACGCACGTGAAATGATGTCAAAGTGCGGAAATATGCTCCTCGGTTCAGACAGCCACACACGTTATGGTGCTCTCGGTACAATGGGTGTGGGTGAAGGCGGTCCCGAGCTTGTAAAGCAGCTTCTTTCAAACACCTGGGATATCAATAAGCCTGAGGTTGTTCTTGTTTATCTTGAAAACGCTCCCAAGAGAGGTGTAGGCCCTCACGACGTTGCAATTGCCCTTTGCGGTGCCGTATTCAAGGAAGGTCTTGTTACAAACAAGGTGCTTGAATTTGTAGGCCCCGGTGTGAAGAATCTCAGCATGGACTTCCGTATCGGCATTGATGTTATGACAACCGAAACAGCTTGTCTTTCATCAATCTGGGAAACTGACGAAAAGGTTAAGGATTTCTATACTATCCACGGCAGACCTGACGATTACAAGACACTTATGCCCGAA
>JAFOXT010000028.1 GCA_017425745.1 Clostridia bacterium
ATCTTGTTGACGGTGTTACAAAGCTCGGTCAGATTCCGCTTTCTGCAAGTAAGGAAGAGGCTCAGAGCGAAAATATAAGAAAAATGTTCCTTGCTATGAGTCAGGACATCAGGGTTATTATCATAAAGCTTGCTGACCGTGTGCATAATATGCGCACTCTTCAGTTTATGCCCGAGGAAAAGCAGAGATATAAGGCTAAGGAAACTCTTGAAATATATGCTCCCATAGCTCACCGTCTTGGTATCAGAGCCTTCAAAGAGGAGCTTGAAGACCTTGCAATCTGTTATCTTGACCCCGTTGCGTATAAGGAAATTGAAGCAACCCTTGAAAATCAGAATCTTAAAAGACAGGATTTTCTTCAGAATATAAAGGACGAAATTCAGGAGAGAGTAAAGCAGGAAGTGCCGAATGTGCACATTGCAGGACGAATCAAGAGTGTTCACGGCATCTACCGTAAAACATATATGAAGGGTAAAACCTTTGATGAAATTTATGATATTTATGCTGTAAGACTTATTGTTGATTCTGTTTATGAATGTTATTGCTGTCTTGGTATTATCCACGATATGTTCAATCCCATTCCCGGCAGATTCAAGGACTATATTTCAACTCCCAAGCCCAATATGTATCAGTCGCTTCATACTACGGTTATCGGCAAAGACGGTATTCTTTTTGAAGTGCAGATAAGAACATGGGAAATGCATCACACTGCTGAATACGGTATTGCTGCGCACTGGAAGTATAAGCAGGGCGTAAGCGGTAAGGCTAAGTTTGAGGAACGTCTTTCCTGGATAAGACAGCTTCTTGAAAGCCAGCAGGACAGTGACGATGTTGAAGATATTGTCAAAACAATCAAAACCGATTTCATTCCTGAAGAGGTGTTTGCGTTTACCCCCAAGGGTGACGTAATCAGCCTTCCTATGGGTTCTTGCATAATAGACTTTGCTTATGCAATCCACTCAGGTGTTGGTAATAAAATGATCGGCGCAAAGGTTGACGGAAGAATTTCAACTCTCGACCATAAAATCAATAACGGTGAAATTATTGAAATTCTAACAACCTCTTCACAGAATAAAGGCCCCAGCAGAGACTGGATGAAAATTGCAAAAACAACTTCAGCCCGTACAAAAATCCGTTCCTGGTTCAAAAAGGAAAAGCGCGAGGAAAATATCATTGAAGGTAAGGCCGAGGTTGAACGCGAATTCAGACGCAACGGCATAAGACTGCCCGAAAAGCAGATGGGCGAATTCCTTATGAAGTTTGCAGAAAAGCATCACTGTAATACAGTTGACGATTTTTATGCTGCAATCGGTTACGGAGGACTTGTTCTTACTAACTTTATTCCGAGAATCAAGGATGAGTACACAAAGCTTATCAAAGAAACTCAGCCCGAGCTTGTGCAGACTGTTGCTGCACCTAAAAAGGTTGTAAAAAGTGCAGACGGCATTATTATTGAGGGTATTGATAACTGTCTTATCAAATTCTCACGCTGCTGTGACCCTCTTCCCGGTGATGATATTATCGGCTTTATTACAAGAGGTCACGGTGTGTCTATTCATACAAGAAAATGCAGTAACGTACCTAAAGACCTTGCAAACTGTGCTGAACCTGAAAGATGGATTAACGCATACTGGGATACAAAGGTACAGAATTCTTATCGTGTAACCCTTGCGATTACCTGTATGAACCGCGTTGGTATGCTTGCTGACCTTTCGGGCGTAATTGCAAATATGCACGTTATGATTCACTCTATCTTCACAAAAGACGGCAGTGACGGCAGATGCACTGTTTATATGACAATTACAGTCAACGGAGCAGAGCATCTCAAGAGCGTTTGCGAAAAACTTAAAAAGATTAAAGGTGTTCTTAACACAGAGCGTTCAGGTCTGTAAGAACAAAAGGTGATAAAATGAAAGCAGTAATCCAAAGAGTAACAAAGGCATCTGTTACGGTTGACGGAGTAATTACAGGCGAAATCGGTCAGGGTTTTCTTGTGCTTCTCGGTGTAATGCAGGGTGACACAGAAGCTGAAATGAAGCTTCTTGCAAAAAAGATAGCTGAAATCCGCATTTTTGAAGATGAAAATCAGAAGATGAACCTTTCTCTTGATAAAATTGACGGCGAAGTGCTTGTTGTTTCACAGTTTACTCTTTGTGCTGATGTTTCACACGGCAGAAGACCTTCATTTATCAATTCTGCACCTCCGGCTGAGGCGAATGAGCTTTATGAAAAGTTCTGCGAAGAGCTGAGAAGTCTTGGCGTTAAAAAGGTAGCTCAGGGTGTTTTCGGTGCAGATATGGCTGTTGAGCTTCTCAACGACGGCCCTGTTACAATTATTATGAACACAGATGAATGGAAGAAGGGTAAATAATGTCAATTGAGGTTAAAAGAGTACAGCTTGGCGTGATGGGCACAAACAGCTATATTATTCTCCACAAGGAAAGCGGAGACTGTGCCTTTGTTGACCCGGGTGAGTACGGCGAAAGACTTAAGGCTTACCTCAAAAATATGGGCATTGAAAAGCTTCGCTACATTCTTCTTACTCACGGTCATTTTGACCATATAAAAGGTGTAAAAAGCCTCAAGGCTGATTTTGGCGGAGAGGTTGTAATCCATAATCTTGATGCTGACTGCCTTTATGACAGCAGCAAATCCCTCGGTGACCTTTTTGGTCTTTCAATGCCTTCTATTGAGGCTGACAAAACCGTAACTGACGGTGATACACTTGTTTTAGGCGACACGGAAATAAAGGTAATGCACACTCCCGGACACACTGTGGGTGGTGTATGCTATATTATTGATGATATGATTTTCTCGGGAGATACACTTTTCTGCGACTCCGTGGGAAGAACTGATTTTCCCGGCGGAAGTGCCGAGGTGCTTACGGAATCTCTCAGAAGGCTTGCCTCACTTGAGGGCAATTACAAGGTTTATCCCGGTCACGAGGATATTACCGACCTTGACAGAGAAAGAAAGTATAATTTTTACATGAAAGGCATGTAAACAATGAATCTTATAACAGTTAACAATTCCTTTCGTTATGAAACGGAAAATTTGCTGAGACTTTTTTATCCTCATATTAAAATTTATGAAGATAAAGAAGAAATCGACGCAGATGAGCTTTGCATGACTCAGCTTGACGGAAACAGTATAAATGTAATTCTTAAAAAAGATGGCTGCGTACAAAAACGCACAGCGTCATTCGACCTGAAGGATAAATACTTTGACGAAAGTGACGACAGCTTTTTTGAAAGAAAAATTGCACTTATGCTTTTTGAAATTCTTACAGAGAGCACAGGTTATGTGCCTCACTGGGGAATTCTTACCGGTGTAAGACCTGCAAAGCTGATGACAAATCTTTCAAATAAATACGGCGAAAAAGCGGCAGCAGAGTACTTTATGAATGAGCTTAAGGTAAGTGAAGAGAAAACAGCACTTGCCCTTATGGTTGCAAAAAACGAAGCACCCATTATAGAGGAGAGTGAGGCGGACTCCTTCTCGCTTTATGTGGCAATACCATTCTGCCCTTCAAGATGTACCTATTGCTCCTTTGTTTCACATTCAAACGATTCGGCAAAAAAGCTGATTCCGCAGTATGTTGAAAAGGTTTGTGAGGAGCTTCAATATACTGCAGAAATTGCAAAGAAGCTTTCACTTAAGCTGCAGAGTATATATATCGGCGGCGGTACACCTACTGTGCTTACTGCTGAGCAGATGAAAAAAATTACAGACACAATCAAAGAAAACTTTGATTTCACTTACATAAAGGAATACACAATTGAAGCAGGCAGACCCGACAGCACAGACGAGGCAAAGCTTTCTGTAATGAAAAATTCGGGCTGTACAAGAATAAGCATTAATCCGCAGACCTTCAATAACGAGGTGCTTTCCTTAATCGGCAGAAGACATACCGCTGAGGAAACTGTTGACTGCTTCAATCTTGCAAGAGAAAAAGGCTTCAACAATATCAATATGGATCTTATTGCAGGTCTTCCGGGTGACTCGCTTCAAAGCTTTGAGTACTCACTTGATAAGGCTATTTCTATGAATCCCGAGAATGTTACGGTGCATACACTTGCCCTCAAGCGTTCATCAAATCTTGTGACAGACAAAATGGAAAGCTCAACGGGTGACCTTGCAACAAAAATGCTGTCCCTTGTGCAGAAAAAGCTGACTGAAGCAGGTTATATCCCTTATTATATGTACCGACAGAGCAAATGCCTCGGTAACCTTGAAAATGTCGGCTGGGCAAAGGCAGGCTACGAAGGGCTCTATAACGTCTATATGATGGAGGAGTGTCATACTGTGCTTGCAGTAGGTGCAGGGGCTGTAACAAAGCTTAAAGCGCCTTTTACAGGCGAAATTGAAAGAATATTCAACTACAAATATCCATACGAATATATTAATGATTTTGAGAAAATACTAAACCGTAAAAACTATATTGAAGAGTTTTACGGAAAACATATTCACGAGGTGAACTGAATGAGAGTTACTCTTGACAGTATCAACTGCTGTATCAGAGAGGACGCTGAAAGCTTTATTGCATCAAGTGAAAAATCTTATTCTGAAAAAATCACACAGGTGGCTGAAAAAATTGCCGGCGAAAACGGCAGAACCCTTGTAATGCTTGCGGGTCCCTCAGGCTCCGGCAAAACAACAACTGCGCTGATGCTTAAAAACAAGCTCAAATCAATGGGTAAAAATGCAATTACGGTTTCGCTTGATGATTTCTACTGTGAAAACAACCTGAATTATACATTTGAGGACGGAACGGTAGATTATGAAACAGTTAAAGCTCTTGACGAAAAGCTTATCGGTGAGTGTCTTACAAAGCTTATAACAGACGGCAGATGCAGCTTACCTCATTTTGATTTCAAAACAAAAAAGCGTGACAGATTTACAGAAACAGAAATTGAAAAAGACGGAGTTATAATCGTCGAGGGGCTTCATGCAATTAATCCCGTAATCACTGAAACGGTGAAGACCGAAAGAATGATTAAAATTTACGTCAGCGTTTCTTCAAGAATTTATGACAGTGAAAAGGTGCTTCTTACTAAACGTGATCTGCGCTTTGTAAGACGGCTTATAAGAGATTACCACCACAGAAACTCTCAGGTTGAATTTACTTTTTATCTGTGGAGGGGTGTCAGAAAAGGGGAGGACAGATATCTTTTTCCTTATTCTGACAGAGCCGATATACGCATAGATTCGCTGCATTCCTATGAGCCTTGTGTCTTTAAGGATACAGCCCTTGAGCTTCTTGATCATATTTCTGAAGGCAGTGAATATTACAAGGAAGCTTTGGAACTTAAAAACAAACTGAAGGGCTTTGTTTCAATTGCAGAAAGTGCAATACCAAAGGAGTCCCTTCTCAATGAATTTACAGGATAAAGTTAAGGAGATGAGTTAATATGGCTGAAAGAAAAAAGCAGTCATTGCTTACCGGTGCAGGTGTACTTGCTATTGCGGCGGTACTTGTTAAAATAATCGGTGCAGTTTATAAAATTCCGCTTATGAGCCTGCTTACTCCTGAAGGTAACGGTTACTTTCAGGGTGCGTATGCAATTTATAATCCGCTTTATGCAATTTCAATGGCAGGTCTGCCTATTGCTGTTGCAAAAATGGTTTCACAGAGCATTGAAAACGGCAGAATCAGAGATGCACAGCGAATTTTTCACGTTGCACAAAAGCTGTTTTTCGTTGTAGGCTTAACAGGTACTCTTGTGCTTATGCTTATTGCATATCCCTACTCTGTGCTCGTTAAATCACCGATGAACTATGTCAGTGTTCTTGCAGTAGCGCCCTGCATTATGTTCTGCTGTATGATGTCTTCGTTCAGAGGCTACTATGAAGGTCTTAACAATATGACACCTACAGGTGTATCTCAGGTTATTGAGGCAGCAGTTAAGTTTGCCTTCGGTCTTTCAGCAACTTATGTTTGCTTCAACCACTGGATTAATACATACCACAAAGAAGCGGTTAACGGTGTGGCAACTGTGTTCGGTGTAGAAGTACACAATGAAGCTGAAGCACTCAGTGTTATGTATCCATATGCTGCTGCAGTGGCAATTGTCGGTGTAACCCTGGGTTCAATGCTCGGTCTTCTTTATCTCTTTATCAGATATAAGAGAAAGGGCTTTGGTTTTACAAGAGAAGAGCTTGTAAATTCACCTGAGGCAGACAGTGACAAAAACCTCCGAAAAGCCCTTATCAGAATTGCAGCACCTATTGCTCTTAGCTCAGTGGTGCTCAATATCAGCAATATGATTGACGACCTTACCATCAGAAGCCGTCTTGCATATGCTATTGAGTCAGGCGGTGATACAGTTAAAAATATGTATCAGGCGGCTCTTACAGCTTCTCAGACACTTGACGAGGGTATCAATAACTACCTTTACGGTACACATGCAGCTGTTCTTAATATCAAAAACCTTATTCCTACAATCACTCTTACCCTTGGTATCAGCGCAATTCCCGTGCTTGCAGCTGCTTGGGCAAGAAAGAATAAAACCGATATCAAAAAAGCAATTGAAACCGTTCTTCGTGTAACAATGATGATAGCAATGCCTGCTGGCTTCGGTATTGCTGCAATTCCCGGACCTATTCTTTCAATTATTTATAGCTCACAGCCGGAAATGATTCCCGTTGCTGAGCCTATGCTCAGAGTTTACGGTCTCGGTATTTTCCTTTTTGCAGCAACATCGCCAATGACCAATATGCTTCAGGCAGTGGGCAGAATGGATATTCCCATTAAGTCAATTGCAATCGGTAGCTGTGCAAAGGTTATACTCAACTTTATTCTTATCGGCAATCCTGAAATCAATATCAACGGTGCGCCTATCAGCACAACCGTATGTTACATTATCATTTTTGCAATTAACCTTGCATCACTTCTTAAGGTAACACAGGTAAAAATCAATTTTATTTCTGTTTATCTGAAGCCCTTGGTTTCTGCAATAGCCTGCGGTGTTACAGCTTGGGGCATAAACTATGTAGTTACCGAAAAGCTTATGCTTGAAAGCAGAATTTTTACAATTGTTTCAATAGGTGCAGCAGCTGTTGTTTATGCAGTTTTAATGCTGATTCTTAAAGGAATTGTTAAAGATGATGTAGAAATGCTCCCAAAAGGAGAAAAAATCGCAAAAATCCTTGCAAAATTTGGCTTGTTAGGGTAAAATATTCCCAATTGAGGTAAAACAATGGTTGACTTTACAAGAAAAGATAAATATAATATAGAGGACTTGCTTCATATTATGGAGCTTCTCAGAGGTCCCGGTGGTTGTCCCTGGGATGCAGAGCAGACACATGAAAGTATCCGTAAGGATTTTATTGAAGAAACCTATGAGGTAATTGAAGCAATAAATAAAAATGATAAAGAGCTTCTCAAGGAAGAGCTCGGAGATGTGCTTTTGCAGGTTGCGTTTCACACCCAGATTGAAAAGGAAATGGATTCATTCGGCTTTGATGAAGTCTGCGACGGAATCTGTCAGAAGCTGATCGAACGCCACCCCCATGTTTTCGGCGAGGTCAGTGTGTCATCAACTGATGAGGTGCTTACCAACTGGGATAACATTAAGAGAAAGTCCAAGGGTCAGAAAACACAGGGCTCTTCAATGCTCAAGGTTCCAAAGGAGCTTCCTGCACTTATGAGAGCGCAGAAGATTCAGTCAAAGGCGAAGAAGGCAGGCTTTGACTGGGATAATATTGACGGAGCGTTTGAAGCACTTTACAGTGAGCTCGATGAGCTTAAGGCTGCAATGAAAAACGGCAGTGCTGAGGAAATCAGAGATGAGATGGGTGATCTTCTTTTCTCTTGCGTAAATGTTTCACGTTTTCTTGATGTTGATTCTGAAGAGGCACTTACGGTTTCTAACGAAAAATTCATAAGCCGTTATGTTACTGTTGAAAAGCTTGCGGAAGAGAGAAACATTAATATGAAAGAAACTCCTATTGAGGAGTTGGACGAGCTTTGGAAAGAAGCTAAAATAATTTTAGGATCCAATTGAGAGAAATCTCGTGGAAAATATATATCTTATGGAGGATAAAAAAATGAATAAAACTGAATTAATCAATGCAGTTGCAGCTAAGGCTGAAATTTCAAAGAAGGATGCAGAAAAGGCTCTTGCAGCAGTTCTCGGTTCAATCGAAGACGCTCTCAAGGCTGGTGATAAGGTTCAGCTTATCGGTTTCGGTACATTTGAAGTTAAGGAAAGAGCTGCAAGAACAGGTCACAACCCCAAGACAGGCGAAGCTATCGAAATCGCTGCTGCTAAGGTTCCTTCCTTCAAGGCAGGCGCTGCTCTCAAAGACGCAGTAAAATAATTAACGAAATTATGGGGCTTCCTTCAGACAGGAAGTCCTGAATTTTTTCGGAGGAAAAATGAGACTTGACAAATACCTTAAGGTTTCACGCCTTATAAAAAGAAGAACAATTGCAAACGAGGTCTGCGATGCAAAGCACGTAACTGTTAACGGTAAAATTGCAAGAGCCTCCTACGATGTAAAAGTAGGGGATATAATTGAAATACAGATGGGTGAAAACCTTCTTAAGGCTCAGGTGCTTATAGTTACAGAGCACGCAACCAAAAATGATGCAGGCCTTATGTACAAAATTTTATAAGAATAACAACACCTCCCGCTGAATAGTTTTCAGTAGGGAGGTAGTTTTTTATGACAGAAAACAAAGAAAGATTACTTGAACACAACCTTATTTTAAAAGAGAGAAAAGAAATCAGTCTTACAGGTGTTACCGATGTGGATTCATTTGATGAAAGCTCAATTGTTGCATATACAAATTACGGAGAGCTTACAATCAGCGGAAATAATCTTCATATAAGCGCACTTGATACAGAAAAGGGTGAGCTGAGCGTTGACGGCGAAATTTCCTCTCTGTGCTACCTTGATAACAGACCTAAAAGCGAAGGCTTTTTCAGAAAGGTCTTCCGATGAGCTACAGTGAGCCGCTTATAAATCAGGTTTACCGCTTTTTTCTTGCTGTAGGCTTCGGGGTGCTGATGGGTGCGGTGTATGAATTGTTGAGTCTTTTAAAAATTCTGCTGTCAGAGGGCAGAAAAACCGTAGTTTTCACAGATATTATTTTCTCTGTGCTTTTCACTGTTTTCTCTTTCTTTTTTATGCTTGTTTATAACGAGGGTGAGGCAAGAGCAAATCTTGTTGTTGCACAGCTTGCCGGTGTTTATGTGTTTCATCTTACTTTTGGAAAGAGGTTAATAAAACCCTTTATTGCATTAAAAGGCAAAATCAAAAGAAAAACTGCAAAAAAGCGCACAAAAAGGAATAAAAATTTAATTTAACACTTTACAAAATTAAAATTATATAATATAATCGATAAATATACAAAAGACATTCATTTTTGGAGACGAAAAAAGGAGGACATAAAAATGGATTCATCAACATTACAGATTTTTATTGCTATGGCGGGCTATATGCTTATAGTTATCGGCATTGGTCTTGCTTATGCAAAAAGAGCTAACAAGAGCTCAGAGGACTACTTTATCGGCGGAAGAAGCCTTGGTCCCTGGGTTGCGGCTATGAGTGCCGAAGCTTCAGATATGAGCGGCTGGCTTCTTATGGGTCTTCCCGGTGTAGCTTATTGGTGCGGTATTGCAGACGCTGCATGGACAGCAATCGGTCTTGCAATCGGTACTTATGTAAACTGGCTTATTGTTGCTAAAAGACTTCGTAAGTATTCAACAGTTTCAGGTAATGCTATTACAATTCCTGAATTTTTCTCAAACCGCTATCACGAAAAGAACAAGATTATCATGACTCTTTCAGCTATTTTCATTCTTGTTTTCTTCGCAGTTTATGCTTCAAGCTGCTTTGTAACCTGCGGTAAGCTTTTCAGCACACTTTTCGGTTACAGCTACCATTCAATGCTTATTGCCGGTGCAATTTTCGTTGTTATTTATACTTTCCTTGGTGGTTTCCTTGCTGAAAGTGTTTCAGACTTTATGCAGGCTATTGTAATGGTTGTTGCTCTTGTAACAGTTCTTGTTACAGGTACAATTCACGCAGGCGGACTTGATGCAGTTCTTGAAAACGCAAGAGCTATTCCCGGTTACCTTTCACTTACAAATCTTGCAACTCCCGTGCTTGACGCAAACGGAATTCAGCAGGTTGTTAACGGTGCTCCCGTATTCGGCGAGCCCACACCTTACGGCTTCCTTAAGATAGTTTCAACAATGTCATGGGGTCTCGGTTATTTCGGTATTCCTCAGGTGCTTCTCAGATTTATGGCTATCCGTAAGGTTGACGAGCTCAAGAAGTCAAGAAGAATTGCAACTGTATGGGTTCTTATTTCACTTTTTGCTGCTGTAGCAATCGGTGTAATGGGCAGAGTGCTCTTCCCCACAGAAACATCACTTCTTACAGCTTCAGGCGCAGAAAGCATCTTTATTGCACTTTCAAAGAGCCTTCTTCCCGCACTTCTTGCAGGTGTTGTAATGGCAGGTATTCTTGCAGCTACAATCAGCTCATCTGACTCTTATCTTCTTATTGCTTCATCAGCATTTGCAAAGAACATTTATGAAAAGTCACCTAAGGCTGTTAATATGTTCAAGAAATTCACCAAGATGAGCGATGACGACAAGTCAGTTATGTTTGTTTCAAGAATTGCTCTTCTTGTTATCAGTATTCTCGGTGTTGCAATTGCCTGGAAGGAAGACAGCGTTATCTTTGATATCGTATCATTCGCTTGGTCAGGCTTCGGTGCAACCTTCGGCCCGATTATGCTCTTCTCACTCTTCTGGAAGAGAACAACTTACCAGGGCGCAATTGCAGGTATGGTAAGCGGTGCATTTATGGTATTCTTCTGGAAGCTTAAGCTTGTTCCTATGGGCGGTGCATTTGCAATTTATGAGCTTCTTCCCGCATTTATTTTCTCAGCAATTATGATAGTTGTAGTTTCACTTCTTACAAAGAAGCCCTCAGCAGAAATTACAGAAGAATTTGAAAAGGCAAAGGCTTATACTGAATAATAAAGAGGTATTAAAATGAAATTCAAAATTCAGGCTTATCTCAGACGTGTTTCAGCATTAATTATGTCATTTATTATGGGACTTTCAATTTTTGGCGGCAACGAGGCAAAGCCTGTTGAACGCCCCGAAGCAAACAGCATTACTGCATATAACACTGACAGTGCAGACTACAGACTTACTGTTGATGTTGAAGATGAAATTCACGATATCAGCGACACGCTTTTCGGTGTGTTCTTTGAAGATATTAACTTTGCTGCCGACGGCGGCCTTTACGCAGAAAAAATCATTAACCGTTCATTTGAGTTTTTTGATCAGGCTAAGGATAAAAAGGCTCACGGCTGGACCGGTGTAGGTAATGCAACATGGTGGATTGGTAACGAGGATGATGTAAAGCTCAACGAGAACAATCCTAATTATCTTTGCATTAATAACTCAACCGGATATCCCGGCGGTGTTGCAAACAGAGGCTTTCTTGACGGAATGAACTGTGTTGAAGGCGAAACCTACAACTTCTCAATGTACGCAAGAAGAATGTGGGGCGCACCCGGTAAGGTTTATGTAAACCTTATGGTGGGCAGTGAGGTTGCTGCTTCAGCAGTTATTGATAACGTTACTGATAAATGGGAAAAGTATGAGCTTTCATTAACTTCTTCCATTACTGCAAACAAGGGTGTTTCACTTCAGGTGAAAATTGATGATAATCAGGGACTTGTATTTGATATGATTTCACTTTTCCCTGAGAATACATATAAGGGCAGAAAGAATGGCCTTCGCAAGGATCTTGCTGAAATGGTTGAGGCCATTGAACCGAAGTTCCTTCGTTTCCCCGGCGGTTGTATTATTGAGGGTGTAGATTATGCCTCAGCATATAACTGGAAGGATTCAATTGCAACAGGTAAAGACGGACTTCCCTTAGAATTTAACGGTAAGTATGGTGATGTTGCAGCAAGACCCTACGGTCTTAACCTCTGGACAAACCTTGATGCAACAGAAGATCCTCTTCCTTGCTTTATGAGCTACGGCTTAGGCTTCTTTGAGTATTTCCAGTTTGCAGAGGATATGGGTGCTATCGGTGTGCCTGTACTTAACTGCGGTCTTTATTGTCAGGCAAGAGGCAGAGAGCCTGTGCCCATGGACAGCGAAGAATTCAAGCAGTATCTTCAGGATATGCTTGATCTTGTTGAATTCTGCAGAGGCGACGCAGATACAACATGGGGTAAGGTAAGAGCTTCTCTCGGACATCCCGAACCCTTTGAGCTTAAATATATCTGCATCGGTAATGAAAACGAAGGCGAAGTATTCTTTGAAAGATACGAGGCTTTCCTCGATCTTTTCCTTTCAGAAAAAGCTGAGAATCCCGAGCTTTATGAAGGTCTTGAGCTCATTTATTCATCAGGCCTCAGCGACGGTACACACAGCATAAATTATGTTAAATCATATGAAAACGCAAAGCAGTGGCTTCAGGATAACCCTCAGTACAGTGTAACTGATTTTGCAGGAGCAACAGACCAGCATTACTATAATCAGCCTCACTGGTTCCTTGAGAACACTGATTACTATGACGAAAAGAATTATCCCAGAAATGTAGAAAATATGACTGATTCAAACCATGGCGGTGCAATCGGTGTATTTGTTGGCGAGTACGCTGCAAAGTCCAACAGACTTGAGGCTGCACTTGCTGAGGCTGCATATATGACAGGTCTTGAGAGAAACGGTGATATTGTTAAGATGGCTGCTTACGCACCTCTTTTCGGTAACCTTACAGCAACTCATTGGGCTCCTGACCTTATCTGGTTCAACAACAACCTTTGCACAGGTTCAATCAACTACTATGTGCAGAAGCTTTTCTCAAAGAATGCGGGAACATCACTTCTTAAGTCAGAGCTTGACGGAGCACTTATTACTCCGGCTGATCTCAAGGGCAAAATCGGTGTTGGTACATGGTACACAACTGCTGAATTTGACAATATCAGAGTAACTGACAACAAGACAGGCAAGACTATTGATAAGAACGACTTCACACTCGGTATTTTCGGCCTTGATTGGTCAAAGCCCACAAGCGGTGAATGGAAAATCAAAAAAGGCAAGCTTATGAGCACTGAAGAATGGATGAGCGACACCAACCACGGTGCAGTAACCTTCTACGGTGACACAGAGTGGAACAACTACACATATTCAGTTGATTGCACAAAAACAGGCGGCAGTGAAGGATTTATTATACCTTTTGCCGTTCAGGACGAAAGCAACTACATCTTCTGGAATATCGGTGGTTGGGGTAACACAAAGAGCTGTCTTCAGAGATTCGCAAACGGTGAAAAAACCTGGGAGATTCCCGGTACAGTAACTGATTTTGTTGTTGAAGACGGTAAGACCTATAATGTTAAAATTGTAGTTGACGGCATAATGGTAAGAGGTTATATCGACGATGTACTTCAGTTTGAGTATCAGGCCGAATCAACCAGCAATGCAGAGGCTTATCAGGTAGTGTCAACTGATGAAACAGGTGACACAATTATCAAGCTTGTAA